>NZ_JBMQQG010000209.1:0-2931 GCF_057362405.1 Ginsengibacter sp. | reverse complement strand
TGGAGCCAGTTACAGCGATATTGTTATCGACAACTACACCGGATATTCTATTGATATCTATGTGAATGGATCTTTCAGGGGAACCATCGCTCCGTACGATAGAAAAGTAACATGGGCCGTTCCTGGCAATACACGTTTGTATGGAAAGGCCACTTTCGATGATGGTTCTTATCTCTACTGGGGACCTTACACAACTTACACCGGGTATGAATATACCTGGCAATTAACTAACTGATTATCTCCACTACCAGTTACGCCATATTAAAGTAGCCATAAAAGAAAACTGTGTGCTTTTTGCTAAGAATTTATGGCTGCTTTAATTTGATTTTTTGGTAACTTCTGACGGATATTTAAAACCAAAAGACTGGAACTTGAAAACTACAACCAAAAAAAAATTAAATTTATTAACTCTTCAAAATCCCTCTCCTGTCAAAAACTGCATAGAACTTCACCGTGTTCTTAAATAATTAAAAAATTGAATTATCATGAAAACTTCAATTTTATTTATTCTGATTTTGATTTACTCTGTCATAACTAACGCTCAACAAAAAAGGGCGCTTGTTATTGGGATTGATAGTTATAAAGCAACGGATAGATCTCCGTTTCCCGAATTAGATGGATGTAAAAATGATGCCCTGTCTATAAAAATATTGATTAATGCCAAATACAATTTCCCGAATAATAATATAAAAGAACTTTATAACGAACAGGCAACAAGAGATAATATTTTAAAGTCAATAAATGACCTTTTAAAAGAATGCCACAAGGGCGACATCGCCTTTATTTATTATGCCGGTCATGGCAGCCAGGTTAAAAATTCATTGAACAAGGCAGACAATCACCTCGACCAAACTATTGTCCCTGTTGATTATTGGAAAAAAAATATTCCGGATATCAGGAATAAAGAATTAGCTGCGTTGTTCGACAAATTTATTGACAAGGGCGTAATACTAACGTGTATTTTTGATTGTTGTCATAGCGGAACTATTGCCCGTGGAATTCAAAACTCGCCGCCTAAATTCAGGTACATGCCTTCCGGCAACTACGATGCCAGAGATCCTTCCAACCCCGTTTCGCCGGACAGCAGAAAAGACAGTAAGTATCTTATTCTCTCAGCCGTTCAGGCAGATGAATTGGCGCAGGAACAAACAGATGAAAACGGTGTGCCGCACGGCGCTTTCACAATCGCATTACTAACAGCAATAAAACAACAGGACGTTAACGCTTCAGCAAATAATTTGTTTACAGCCATTCATGCAATATTAAGAAGCAACGGAATTATACAAGAGCCGGTAATGGCGGGAGATGTTGAGCGATTGAGCGGAACTTTGTGTGGATTTGCCCAGGGAAGCTTACCTGACAAAATCTTGATTGCAGTCGACAGCGTAGATGATAGCAGGGTGAAGTTGGAAGGCGGCCTGGTAATAGGGTTAAATGAAGGCAATGAGTTGACTAACGTTAACGGGACTACGAAAATAAAAGTCACGACTGTTTTAGGACCCAACCTTTCAGAAGGTGAGATTATTGAAGGTGATAAAAATATTAAACCGGGAGAATTATTTGAAGTTACTAATTGGGTTTCATCCACTGCACCTTTTTTAAAAATATATATCCCCGATTCAAAACTGCCATATCAAAAAGTATTGGAGTATGCTACAACAATTGGTGATGCCAAGAATAGTTTTCATTTAATAAATGATTTTAGAAACAACGACCCGGATATTTCTTTTTATTTTGTTAATGGCAAGTGGCGGTATGTTGACGCT
This sequence comes from Ginsengibacter sp., assembly GCF_057362405.1. Lineage (NCBI taxonomy): Bacteria > Pseudomonadati > Bacteroidota > Chitinophagia > Chitinophagales > Chitinophagaceae > Ginsengibacter > Ginsengibacter sp. The sequence goes on along the minus strand of NZ_JBMQQG010000209.1, from coordinate 1,165 downwards.
AACAAGGGAGCAATTGAAGTGGATGATTTCTCGGTGAACAATTTAAAAAAGATCGCCGGCAATCAAAAAGTAAATATAAATATTCCACCGCCACAGTCGCTTGCAGATTCTTTAAAATCTCTCTTACGTACTTACAGAAATTTACAGATCGTAAGTAATCCTAACGATGCCCAATATGCGCTGTTTGGCACTCTCGGCAATAGTAATTCCCTTTCGTACGGACTGGTGCGGACACAGCTCTCGGTTACAGACAGTCTTGGAATGATGCCTTTACAAACAAAAACTTTTGAAATTACAACAGATACTATCCATTCGTATAATTATGTAACGGATAGCATTGCTGAATATACCCTTCGGCTTTCAAAAGTGAGAGGTTGGCTTAATATTATACCGCCTGGCGGGGAGGATAAATTTCCTTTCAAACTGGAATTAAAAGCGAGTAACACAAATAAGATTATTGGCAATGAAGGGATAAAGGTTGGCGAACAATTTAATTTGTATATAGTAGGTAAAAAAGATGTTGCTGCAAACTGGGACGGGAAACTCAGGTATGTTTATGTTTTTGATATTGACCAGTCAGGAACTATGACACTTTTATATCCGGCACCCTCAGGTGGAAATACTAATAAATTTCCCAGGCTGGACGAAAATCATTTACCTATTTTAGAAAAAAAACTTGATGCAGGTTTCATCTATTCGGCAGGTGAGCCTGTAGGAACCGATAATTATTATTTCCTTGTTACCGACGAAGCAATTCCTAATTATGAGATTGTTTTTAACCAGGCAGGAGTTAGGGGAAGAGGAATTGAAGGCCCTTTTGGAGGCCTGTTAAACCTGGGGAATGCAAGCACCAGGTCGGTAACTATGACCCAAACACCCGCCAGTTGGTCTTTACAACGTCTTGCAGTGAAGACAACTCATTAAAAATTAAGAGATACAAGGTCGCCCATCATCATTACAGGAGATGACTAAATAGGGTCAACCTGATAATTTGAAACAGTTACCCACATTGGGTTATAAGATATGAACAGTTATAAAAAAGCCCCACAATGGCACAAAAAGTGCACAAAGTGAGGCAGCAAAATAACTGTTCAAATGTACTACAACCCATTATTTTTACAAACACCTTCCATAGTTGAAGAGGTATTTTATCAAAGTGATTTAG
>NZ_JBMQQG010000208.1:0-11768 GCF_057362405.1 Ginsengibacter sp. | reverse complement strand
TCGGCTTCCGTTTTTAATACTACATTCCTGCTTTGAAACCATTCAATTGTATCCGTCGTAAAAAAATGATGAAAGGATTGTCTTAAAAATTTCTGGCCCCGCGGATATTTTTTTATCATTTCCGCAATACTGAAACAGGCATGGGTAACATTACATCTTCCGCCTCCGCTCACCCTCACTTTGCTTAAAAGTTTATGTGTTTTTTCTACAATTGTTACTTCAAGGTTTCTATTTTCAGAAGCAGCATTTACGGCGCAGAAAAAACCTGCGGCCCCTCCTCCTATTACAACCAATTTTTTCTTGTGCATTTTTTATTAATCAAAACAAAGTGACAGAATGCATTAATGAAAGTAAAAAAAATGCCTTGCTTCGCAGAATTAAAAGAGGAAATATAAAATTGAAATTAAATTCTAGTAGTAATCAGAACACAAATTTGGATTTGATTTTTCGGCAATTTCAATTGATTCAAAAGAAGAAAGAATATCTGCTTTATCTTTTCTTACACAAACGGTATGTTCATAATGCGCCGATGGCTTACCATCTTTGGTACGCACAGTCCATCCGTCTCTATCATTGTACACGTACCGCTTACCAAGATTTATCATGGGCTCAATGGCAATTACAAGTCCTTCCTGCAATTTAGTGCCACTGCCACGTTTACCATAATTGGGAACCTGTGGATCTTCATGAAGGTCCCGGCCTAAACCATGTCCTACTAATTCACGCACTACGCCATATCCGTTTTTACGCTCAGTATATTCCTGTACAGCAAAAGAAATATCTCCTACCCGATTACCAACAATTGCCTTTTCAATTCCTTTGTAAAGTGATTCTTTTGTAACACGCATTAGTTGCTTTGTTGCATCGGCCACCTTTGCTAACGCTAACGTATATGCGCTGTCGCCATGAAATCCATTTTTAAATGTTCCCACATCTACCGATAAAATATCATCTTCATTAAGCGGCTTATTTGTAGGGAATCCATGAACTACTGCATCGTTCACTGACATGCAACAGGCATAAGGGAAACCATGATAATTTTTGAATGACGGAATAGCACCATGGTCGCGAATGAATTCTTCCGCCAGGTTATTGAGGTGAAGAGTAGAAATACCAGGCTTCACATGCTTGGCTATTTCAGCAATGGTATTATTCACAAGCAAACAACTTTCCCTTATCAGTTCAACTTCTTCATGTGTTTTATAAATAATCATACTATTTAAAAAAAACCCTGACATTATAGGCCAGGGATATAAATAAACTCGCTATAAAATTATTAAACATTTCCGGTTACACCAGGCGCAACAGACTGTCTTCCCTGGATGCGGCCCGAACTCATCAACCCATCATATTGCCTCATCAATAATTGCGTTTCAATTTGTTGAAGCGTATCCAAAACAACGGCAACCATAATCAATAATGACGTGCCTCCATAAAATGAAGCAAATCCCTGCGTAACCCCGAGCAACTGAGCAATACCAGGTAAGATTCCCACAAAGGCAAGTAAGATAGCACCTGGTAAAGTGATGCGATCCATAATGGCACCAATATAATCAGTTGTAGGCTGGCCCGGTTTAACGCCAGGTATAAATCCATTGCTACGTTTAAGATCATCGGAAACCTGTCGTGGATTAAATATCAACGCGGTATATAAAAACGTAAATCCTATAACCATTATCGAATACACAATCATATATACCAGATTGGTGGGTTGCGTGAAATATAGTGCCCAGCTTTTACCTGTAGTTTGAAAACCTAAGAAAATTGTAGGTAAAAACATAATTGCCTGCGCAAAGATGATAGGCATAACACCTGCGGCATTTACTTTTAGTGGAAGGAATTGCCTTGCTCCGCCAAACTGCCTGTTACCCACTATTTGCTTTGCATAATTCACCGGAACTTTTCTAACTCCCTGAACCAGCACTATCAATCCAAGAATTACAGCTATAAAAGCAGCTATTTCAACTAGGAATATTAATAATCCACCACCACCACGGGTTTGCTTCGCAGTAAACTCTTGCATAAAATTTTGCGGAAGCCTTGCCAAAATACCAACCATAATTATTATCGAAGTTCCGTTACCCAAACCTTTATCTGTTATTTTTTCCCCTAACCACATCACGAATAACGTACCTGTCGTAAGAAGGATTACCGTAGAAACCCAAAAATAGGATTGGAAAGCAGGCAACATCGCTCCCTGGTTTGAGCTCTGTAAAAATCCAATATAAGCAGCCGCCTGGAAAGCTGTAACAATAACTGTTAGATAGCGTGTCCATTGATTAATCTTCTTCTGACCACTTTCCCCTTCTTTCTGAATTTTTGAAATTTGAGGAACCAGTATTGTCATCAATTGCATAAAAATCGAAGCAGAGATGTACGGCATAATTCCCAAAGCAAAAATAGAAGCCTTCGCAAAAGCTCCGCCTACAAATGCATTAAGTAATCCCAACATACCGCTCTTGGAACTATTTTGCAGATTCGTTAACTGGTTGGGATCAATACCGGGAAGAACAATGTAAGAGCCGACCCTATAAATGAGTATCAACAATAAAGTAAAGAGAATCTTATTTCTCAATTCTTCTATTGTCCAGATGTTTTTTAATGTTTTGATGAATTTCTTCACAGAATTATCAAGATTTAATTATTTGCTTTGCGTTTCAGAAAGCAAATATCAATTATTTATTTAACTATTTCGACAGTTCCGCCTGCAGATTCAATTGCGCCCTTCGCTTTTGCACTTATCGCATTTACTTTGAATGGAATATTTGTCTTCAATACCCCATTGCCAAGGATCTTAACCCTATCATTCTGGCTAATCAAATTATTGATGTACAAATTTTCAAGATTGAATTCTTTCAGGCCATGTTTTTCAATCAACTGATCAATTTGACCAAGGTTGAAAACTTTGTATTCTATCCTGTTGATGTTTTTAAATCCGCGCTTGGGAAGCCGGCGTTGAATAGGCATCTGGCCACCCTCGTGAGCCATCTTAATTTTGTAACCGGCGCGGCTCTGTCCGCCTTTATTACCTTTGGTTGAAGTTCCACCTTTACCGGAAGCTTCACCACGACCTATTCTCTTTTCCTTGTGAGTTGCGCCTTTTGCAGGCCGTAAATTGCTTAGTTGCATTGTACTTTTTTTGAACTTAACGCTCCGTGTACCCGGAGCTCGCTTATGATTGTAATAATTTTTAAGAGAACTATTTGTAAAACAAAAATATCATTAAGAGATCTCTTCAACAGTAATCAAGTGATTCACCTTTTTTACCATTCCCAAAATCTGTGGCGTAGCCTCAACTTCTTTCGACGCATTCATCTTGTTTAATCCAAGAGCTTTAAGTGTTAGCTTTTGCCGCTCTGAGCGATCAATTCCACTTTTTACTTGTTTTATTTTAATCTTTTTCATTTTTTATTCATTGGGTCATTTAACGTTGCCATTATTTTCTAATGGTTTAGTGACCGGTTATATTATCCATTAAATACTTTCTTTAAAGAAATATTTCTTGTTTTGGCAACACTGATTGGTTCCCTTAAAGTTGCCAAAGCTTTAACCGTTGCTTTAACAACATTATGAGGGTTAGCTGAACCAAGTGATTTTGCAAGCACGTCGGTAATACCGGCGCTTTCCAATACTGCACGCATACTACCTCCGGCAATTACACCTGTACCCTGGGCGGCTGGCTTAATCAAAACTTTTGCCGCACCTTCTTTGCTCCATTGCTCATGAGGTATGGTACCATGCATTATCGGAACTTTTATAAGATTCTTTTTTGCATCATCAATTCCCTTGAGTATAGCTTCCTGAACTTCTTTGGCTTTACCCAAACCCTGGCCTACCACGCCATTTTCATTTCCAACTACAACGAGCGCTGAAAAGCTAAATGCCCTCCCACCTTTGGTTGTCTTAACCACACGGTTGATAGATACTACTTTTTCTTTAAGCTCAAGATCTCCACCTTTTATTCTTTGCGTATTTGCTTTCAATATTGATAATTTTTACAGCTTTTAAATTAAAATTTAAGGCCACCTTCTCTTGCTCCTTCAGCTATTGCTTTGATGCGTCCGTGATAGATATAACCACTCCGGTCGAATACAACATCCTTAATGCCGAGTTCCTCTGATTTTTTTGCAATTGCCGATCCAACCAATTTGCTCTTTTCCACCTTGTTTACTTTTTGAGCAGCAATATCGGCTTGTTTTGAGGATGCAGAAGCGAGTGTAACCCCATTTGCATCATCAATTAACTGCACGTAAATATCGCGGTTGCTTCTGTAAACGCTAAGTCTTGGCTTTTGAGCACTGCCGCTTATTTTTTTGCGGATGCGATACCTGATCTTTTGCCTTGCGCTAACTTTTGAGTTCATTGTTATTCTATTTGCTCTCCGATACTGCCGGAGAAATGTTATTTACTTACTTATTTACCTGCAGACTTACCAGCCTTTCTGCGTAACACCTCACCTTCAAACTTCACACCCTTTCCTTTGTACGGTTCAGGCTTGCGGAGGCTGCGAATTTTTGCAGCAACCTGCCCAAGCAATTGCTTATCGATACTTTCAAGAGTGATAATAGGATTTTTACCTTTCTCCTGGGCAGTAACAACTTTCAATTCTTTAGGAATTTCGAACACAATATTGTGAGAATATCCCAAAGAAAGATCTAACAGATTGCCCTGGTTAGATGCTTTATAACCCACACCCACCAACTCAAGTTTTTTTACATAACCTTCGGTTACACCTTGCACCATATTGTTTACAAGTGAACGATATAAGCCGTGCAAAGCTTTATGCCTGATCTGGTCAGTGGGCCGAACAAATTCAATTTTATCATCCTTAACCTCAACTTTAATGTCACGGTCAATGGCTTGCTTTAATTCTCCTTTAGGTCCTTTTACTGTAATTACATTATCAGTCCCCACTGTTACATTAACACCTTTTGTAATTACAACAGGATTTTTTCCAATTCTTGACATAGCCGGTTTTTATTTTATTGTTACTTTGGCAGTGTTCAGCCACGACTAAGGCTTAATTATCTTACCAAAAAAAGATTAATAAATATTGCACAAAACTTCGCCACCCACATTCTGAGACTTGGCTTCTTTATCGGTCATTACACCTTTAGAAGTAGAAACGATTGCGATGCCTAAGCCATTCTTTACCCTTTTAAATTCATCTGGCTTTGAATAGGTACGTAAACCCGGGCGACTAACTCTTTCCAGGCTTTGAATTGCCGGAAGCTTAGTTGAAGGATCGTATTTTAAGGCTATCTTAATCAAGCCTTGCTTTGAATCATCTTCGAATTTATATTTCAAAATATATCCCTTATCGTATAAGATTTCGGTGATACGTTTCTTCAAATTGCTAGCCGGAATTTCTACAAGCCTATGATTGGCCATTTGAGCGTTTCGAATTCTTGTTAAGTAATCTGCTATAGGATCAGTAACCATTTTTTGTACCCTCCATCTCCCTAAAGGGAGTGTTTAATTTTAAAGATTTCATTTTTATTTTTGCCTTCCCTTTAGGGGTCGGGGGTCTACCAGCTTGCTTTTTTAACACCCGGAATTTTGCCCTCCAAAGCCATGTCGCGGAAAATATTCCTTGAAAGCCCAAAGTGCCTTAGATAACCACGTGGGCGGCCGGTAAGCTGACAACGATTTTTTAAACGAACAGGAGATGCGTTCTTTGGAAGAAGATCCAAGCCACGATAGTCACCTGCTTCTTTCAAAGCCTTTCTTTTTTCAGCATATTTCGCCACCATCTTCTCACGCTTTTTCTGCCTTGCTTTTACTGACTCTTTAGCCATAGTTTTTATATTTTTTTGTCACCCCGGGTCCCAAATTATCGGGATCGAATGGTTATTTCTTTACATTTTTAAATGGCATGCCTAACTCTTTCAACAATTCAAATGCTTCTTCGTTAGTGTTTGCCGTTGTTACAAAAGTGATGTCAAGTCCGGTAATCTTATTCACCTTATCGATGTCAATTTCAGGAAAAATAATTTGCTCAGTTACTCCCAAAGTATAATTTCCACGACCATCAAATGATTTGTCGCTGATACCTTTAAAATCCCTAACACGGGGAAGAGACACGGATACTAACCTGTCAACAAATTCATACATATTCACGCCGCGTAAAGTAACCTTTGCGCCAATGGGCATATTTTTACGAAGCTTAAAGTTGGAAATGTCTTTTTTTGACATAGTGGCTACAGCCTTCTGACCGGTAATTGTTGTTAATTCCTCAATGGAAACATCAACTAATTTCTTATCGGCAACCGCTCCATTCACGCCACGGTTGATGCAAACCTTGGTAAGCCTTGGTGCCTGCATTATAGATTTATATGCAAATTTTTTCATTAAAGCAGGTATAACTTCCTTCTTATACTTATCTGCCAGTCTCGGAGTATATTTTTCGGTGCTCATTATTTAATTACCTCCCCTGATTTTTTTGATGTTCTTAATAACTTACCGTCCTCAGTTCTTGCTCTGCTGATTTTTGAATGTGACCTGGATTTGGCATCCCAAAGCATTACATTTGAAATGGCAACCGGAGCTTCAACCTTCATGATACCACCTTTAGTATTTTGAGCAGAAGGCTTTGTATGTTTTGTTACAAAATTTACTCCTTCTACCAACACGCGGTTTTTCTCCGTAATTACCTGCAGCACTTTACGCGGTTTTGTAAGGTCTTTATCATCACCGGTTATTACTACCACTGAATCACCTTTCTTTATACTGAACTTTGGTTTAAATCTTGTCTTCATTTTTGACAAATGTTTTGTCTTTAGTTATTCTTATTAAATGCCCCTTTTTTTGGGGGTGCAAAGATACAATTATAAAACTTCAGGGGCAAGGGAAATTATCTTCATATACCCTTTGTCTCTAAGTTCGCGGGCAACCGGCCCAAAAATTCTGGTTCCTCTTGGTTCATCCGTTGCATTTAAAAGCACAACCGCATTGTCGTCGAACCTGATATAAGATCCATCTTTACGACGAAGCTTGTTTTTTGTACGAACTATTACAGCTTTGCTTACTGTTCCTTTCTTGATACCACCCTGGGGCAATGCATCTTTTACCGTCACCACTATTTTGTCGCCTACGTGGGCATAATCCTGACCGGAATTTCCAAGAACACGAATACACAGAACTTCCTTTGCTCCACTATTGTCTGCTACATTTAGCCTGCTTTCTTGCTGAATCATTTTATTTTAGCTTTTAGCTTCCGGCTCGTTTGCCTTTAGCTGATTAACTGATGTTTTTGAAATTGTATGCTATTAGCCATTGGCTTCCAGCTGACAGCTTTCTTATTTCACTTTTTCGATTACTTCTACTAACCTCCAGCGCTTCAATTTACTCATTGGCCTGGTCTCCATAATTTTCACAATATCTCCAATGCTGCACTCATTCTTTTCATCGTGAGCGTGAAAACCGGTCGTTTTCTTAATAAACTTACCATATAAAGGATGTTTCACTTTCCTTTCAACTTTTACAGTTATGGTTTTGTCCATTTTGTTGCTGGAAACCACGCCTGTTCTTGTTTTTCTTAAATTTCTATCCAACATTATTGTATTTTTTATGATTTAGAGCCAGATTGTTTTGACTTTAATTCAGTTTTTAAACGTGCCAGGTCTTTCCTGACATCACGAATACTCATCGGGTTTTCCAAAGGGGAAACGGCGTGAGCAAATTTAAGTTTCTTTATACGCAGTTCATCTTCTTCGATCCTCGCTTTAAGGTCAACCTCGGTCATCTCTTTTAAACTGTTTCTAAAATCGTTTTTATTAGACATCTCTTTTTTATTTATAATATGCAAATCAGTTTACCACCAATTATGCCTGGTAATCTCTTCTTACAACAAATTTTGTAGCAATAGGTAATTTTTGAGCAGCCAATTCAAACGCTTCCTTGGCAACCTGCTCCGTAACTCCATCTGCTTCAAAAATGATTCTTCCTGGCTGTACAACAGCAGCAAAATATTCAGGATTTCCTTTACCCTTACCCATTCTCACTTCTGCTGGCTTTTTGGTTATCGCTTTGTCGGGAAATATTCTTATCCAAACATTTCCTTCGCGTTTCATGTGGCGTGTCAATGCCTGTCTTGCCGATTCAATCTGCCTGTTAGTTAACCAAACTTCTTCAAGGGCTTTCAAGCCAAATGTTCCAAATGCTATAGAAGCACCACGCTTGGTATCGCCTTTCATACGGCCTTTCTGCATCTTTCTGTGCTTCGTTCTTTTTGGCTGTAACATAAATAAGTTGTTGAATTATTAAATTGTTGAATGTTGAAATCTTTTATTTAAAAGCTTTCAAAAAAATTATCTGCGTCCGCCGCCGCCTCTCTGGCCACCGCCGCCACCACCTCTTCTGTCTCCGCCGCCGCCACCACGTCTATCTCCTCTGTCTCCGCCACCACGTCTATCACTAAATCCGCCTCTCCTATCGCCTTGCATTTCATTATCGCTTTTTCCGCCGCCTGCAATGATGTTGGGGTTAAGATCTCTTTTTGCAAGAACTTCTCCTTTACAAATCCATACTTTCACTCCGATTTTGCCATAAACAGTTTGTGCAAATACATTGGCGTAATCAATATCCATACGCAACGTATGTAATGGAGTACGACCTTGCTTTATTTCTTCACTACGGGCAATTTCAGCGCCACCTAATCTTCCACCAACTCTTACTTTAATTCCTTCCGCACCCATCCTGAGAGCAGAAGCAATCGACATTTTGATCGCTCTTTTATAATTGATACGATTTTCAATTTGCCTTGCAATGGTGTCGGCTACTATATTAGCATCCAACTCGGGGCGGCGTATTTCAAGTATATTTATTTGAACATCGTCTTTGCCGGTAAGTTTCTTTAATTCTTCTTTAATACGGTCTACTTCTCCACCGCCTTTACCAATAATGATACCGGGCTTTGATGTATGAATGGTGATGATTAGCTTATTAAGCGTCCGCTCTATAACAATCTTAGCTATACCGCCTTTGTTAATACGGGCATTTAAATAGGTTCTTATTTTATCATCTTCTATCAATTTCTTCGCATAGTCTTTAGGGTGAGCAAACCAGTTGCTATCCCATCCACGGATGATTCCTAACCTGGCACCAATCGGATTTGTTTTTTGACCCATTTTCGGTTTTTATTTTTTTGTTTTTTTAGCTGTAGCTTTCTTTTCAGTTGTCTCTTCAGCAGTTTTTTCTTTCTTGGTTGTTGTCTTTGTTGTTGCTTCTTTTTTAGCGGTTGCCTTTTTAGCAGCTGACTTTTTAGGTGTAACCACCTTTTGTTCTGGTTCAGCCACAACTACCTCTGGTAAAACTTCAGCTTTGGCAAAATTCTTTTTTACTGAAGGCGCCCCGTTATGTTTGCTGTCAACAATAATTGTAACATGATTGCTGCGTTTGCGCACTCTGTATCCGCGGCCTTGTGGTGCCGGGCGCATACGCTTAATAACTCTGCCGCCATCTACCATTATCGTTTTTACGATCAGGCCTGCATCCTCTACTTTTTCATCGGAGTTCTTTTGCTCCCAGTTATTAATGGCGCTTTTTAATAATTTATACATTGGCACGGCAGGGTGCTTTGGGTTGAATTGTAAAATACCTAAAGCTTTTTCTACCTCAAGCCCACGTATCAAATCTGCCAGCAAACGCATTTTGCGGGGAGAAGTGGGGTAATTATTTAATTTAGCTACTGCTTCCATTTTGTTTATTTTCTTTAATCAGCTTATGGCTGATAATTATGCGATCTTTTTACTTGAGTGACCTTTAAAGTTTCTTGTTGGTGCAAATTCACCCAACTTATGACCTACCATAAATTCGGTTACGTATACAGGAATAAATTTATTTCCGTTATGTACCGCGAATGTATGGCCTACAAAGTCTGGCGTAATTGTAGAGCGACGTGACCATGTTTTAATAACACCTTTCTTCGATTTACCCTCATTAATGCCAAGCACTTTATTCTCCAGCTTAGCTTCTACATAAGGACCTTTTTTAATTGAACGAGCCATAATTTATTTTTTGTTGATTTGCCATAACCTGCATGGCCATTTTAACAGTAATTGTTTATTTATTTATTCGGCAATTTCTTACCGTTCCTTCTCTGAATAATCATTTTATCCGAACCTTTACCGCGAACACGGGTAATTTGTCCTTTTGCATACTTGCCTGTCCTGCTTCTTGGATGTCCTCCGGATGCTTTTCCTTCACCTCCGCCCATTGGGTGATCGACGGGGTTCATTGCCACACCTCTTGTTCTTGGCCTGATGCCCAACCACCGGTTTCTGCCAGCTTTTCCTTTGCTTTCCAGGTTGTGATCACTATTACTTACCACACCTACCGTTGCATAACAGTTAATCAAAATCTTTCTCAATTCTCCACTTGGCATTTTCAATACTGCATATTTCTCTTCTTTATTAGCAAGTTGGGCTGATGATCCTGCACTTCTGGCTAATTTTCCGCCCTGGCCGGGTTGCATTTCAATATTGTGAACCACTGTTCCTAAAGGGATATTTTTAAGCATCAAGGCATTGCCCAATTCAGGAGCCACCGCATCGCCACTTACTATTGAACCACCAATTTGCAAACCCTGTGGCGCCAGTATATATCTTTTTTCACCATCAACATGAGAAACCAAAGCAATAAATGCACTCCTGTTCGGATCGTATTCGATCGACTTAACAATTGCAGGAATATCTTTCTTATCTCTTTTAAAATCGATTAAGCGATACATTTTTTTATGTCCGCCGCCAAGATATCTCATACTTCTGCGTCCCTGGGCATTACGGCCAGCAGTATGATGTACTTTTTCTACCAGGCTCTTTTCAGGAACGTTTGTAGTAACTTCTGCATACGCATTACCAATTCTCCAGCGTGTTCCTGCGGTTGTTGGTTTGTATTTTCTTAAAGCCATTTTTTTTTATTTTACTCCCTAAAAATTACAGGGATTTTTTAAAATTCTTCCTATATATTTCCGTATAAATCTATCGTTTCTCCTTCAGCTACTGTTACTACTGCTTTCTTCTTTGAAGCTTTACGGCCGGTGAGTAACCCTGCCTTTGTATTACGTTGTTTTACCTTTGATGGCATCGTTAACGTGTTAACATCTTCCACCTGGATACCGTAGAATTCTTCTACCGCTTTCTTAATTTCCAGCTTATTGGCCTTCCTGTTCACAATAAAGGTATAGCGATTATGCTTTTCCGTTAGACGGTTAACTTTCTCAGATAACACAGGCTTTATTAAAACTTCAGACAGTTTCATGTCTTTTCAATTTTTTTTGTTACTTAAATTACTTTCTTCTATTTCTTCGCTACAGCAACTTCTTTTTCTTCGTCGTTTTCTTCTACAAAAATCTTAGCTGCACTCTCAGTAAATACAACCGTATCCGAATTCATTATGTCATACGTATTGATATCGCTCAACAGCGTTCCACAGATTGCGGGTGCATTACGAAAACTTTTGTAAACATTTTCATTGTGCTCAGGCATAATGAACAGCGCTTTCCTGCTTTCCGGAACTATTGTGCTGAATATTTGCGTGAATTGCTTGGTTGCAGGTGCTTCCATGGTTATATCTTCTACAATAAAAATCTTATTGTCTTTTGCTTTTGCACTCAGCGCACCAATTTTTGCGAGATCTTTTACCTTGCGGTTTAACTTAATGTCGTAACAGTGAGGTTTAGGTCCGAAAACTGTACCACCACCTTTATACAACGGGTTACGAAGATTTCCCTTACGGCTGCCACCGGTACCTTTTTGTTTGTGAAGTTT
>NZ_JBMQQG010000207.1:0-5515 GCF_057362405.1 Ginsengibacter sp. | reverse complement strand
GTTACGCTGGTGCTATTACCCAAATTCTGCCTTTGGGAATTTTTACTCCTTTTTAAAGGGGAATTCAAAACGGCAACAAGACGATTCTTTAGCAGGAAGGGGAGAAGTGCCCGCGTGGAAAATACTTATTTTAAGTGCTGGTATTATAATCCATCTTTTATAACGGACCGGTTAAACGCTGAATTTAAACTGCTACATGTTGAAGGCCTTTGCACAATTGTCCCCCCTTCCTACATCGAAAATTTTGGTGACAAACATCTCAAAGTTTTCAACTTCTTAAAAGACAGAGAAGACAAGTGGAAAAGTAAATGGCCATGGAAATATATTGGGGACTACTATATCATTTCTCTGCAAAAAAAATAGGAGCGGGTTAAAAAGTTTTAAGAAAGCCTTGAAAATATATTAAAAAGTGATTGCGACTGGCTGTGCTAATTGCAACAGATCCGTCACACTGTTTTCATATTGTTGCAGTACCTTTTCCTGGAAATTTTTGGGGTCTGGTTTTGAAAAATGCCTGTTTACCACCATTCCAACCTTTACATTATTAGCGTTAAGTTTTCCTTTCTCTGTTTTCTTTTTCCAGCGTTTATCCGTTACCGTCATTAACCATTTATCAAGAACATCTCCGGCCTTTGAATTGAATAATTTTTCAAGGCATTTGCAGACAAAGCCTTTTTCTTGTTCTGCTCCCACATTGGATGCAATCGGGTGCGCAGGAAAAAAATCATCTACCCAGGTATTTGCTTCTTTAAACTTATTGAAATGTACTAAACCTTCCATAGGTAGAAGGGTAATAATCTCCATCGCGGTAAAAATATTTTTTTCAGGTATTTCAAGCCCTAGTTCATCAACATAATAATTCATGCAAAACCAATGTTGCTTACCACCAATATAGGTAAGCTTCTTAAACAAGTGCATCAATGTACGGGCGATCCACAAGCGATTAGCCTTTGTAATTATAAAAAAATCGATGTCTGTTTTATCATCGGCATAGTGTTTGGATAAGGAGCCAGACACGGCGACAGTTTCTACAAATGGAAAGCGGCTTATCAACCTTGCAGCTTTCTTTGCAATGGTTATTTGTTGTTCAGCCATCTGGTTTCCTTTGCGTCTTCTATTAGCCAGGCTGGGTTTATTTTGTAAAGAATAGAATTCGTCTAATTGGAAAATGATCTGATCCCTTGTTAATTTATTAAGTGTTTCGTCAATTTCCGGCTGGCAATATCGATTAGCGGCAAAAGAGCAAATGTCTACGTTCGTAAGCGGGTAACCGAAGTAATCAAAGTAACCTAGTGTTTTTAATATGTCCCGGGTAATGATATTCAAAGGAGGTTAATTATTCATGATCAGTTTGACCGCTTTTTTATGCTGCTTTATAAGGCCGTTTAATTTTTGGTATTTTAAGAAAGTTTGATGGGCCGTTTGCTTTGCTATAATAAACCCGTAGTAACCATCTAAAAATCCGAGTCGTAAAAAGTACCCGTGAAAAAATGACCAGGCAGGGCTCAGAACTATCTTTAACCTGTGTTTTTTCAATCCAGCTTCATATAGTGAATGAGCAGCGATGGTACTTAGTTCTTCATTTCTTTGTAAATGCTCTTCAACAGTATCATAAGCATAATGTATGATATCGCCCTTTAGAAAATTTGCTTTTATGCCCTCTTTCAGGTTTACTTTATCATGGGGATTCATTCCTCCCCACCATCCCACGCGTTTATCAAAAAGCCGCACTTTTCTGTTCGGATACCACAAGCCATGATTGATAAATTTCCCGCAATATTTATTGTACCGGTTCATAAAATAGGCAGAATGTCTAAAAGAAAACTTTTCCCGTAAAATTGAGTTAACCAGCTTCTCGCTTAAAATTTCATCTGCATCAAGGCTCAAAACATAATTGTGGGTGGTTAGTTTAAGCGCTTTATTTTTCTGTTCAACATATCCCGAAAAAATTCCCTGCTTAACGATTGCTCCTTTCTCACGGGCAATGTTAATTGTCCTGTCTGTTGAGTACGAATCCAAAACAACAATTTCATCAGCAACCTGCCAGAGAGAGTCAATACACCGACCAATGTTCTGTTCTTCGTTACATGTAATAATCATTGCTGATATCTTTTCCATATTTATAATCGCGGATGTTTTAAAAGAATAAACGTTTGAAGATAGTAACAGGTTGCCTCAGTATGTTTTTCAGCTGCTAATGCGCAAATTTTTATTTGAGTCAGTTAATAAAAAAAATGAAAAGAAGAATCCATAAAATAAAACGCCCTTGCTTACATCCAATATATTCTCGGAAAGAGATACAATTAAAAGGATCGAGAGGAATGCCAGCAATAAAAAGTCCTTTTGTCTTATCGCGATTCCTAACCCGTAATAAAAAAGATATAGGTATAACAGCAAACCAATCAACCCCGTATTTAACAAGAAACTGAGAAATTGATTGTGCGCATTTAAACCTAGTAAATACGATCTATAAAACTTATGTTCAAAATAGGTATCTTTTAAAACAAATTTCTCGGAACCGGTTCCATAACCAAGGAGCGGCGACTTATGTATGAGTTGCCATTCCAGATTCCATCTTGCCATACGCGACTCCGTTAGATCGCCCGGATCCCGGTATTCAGATAGATCATTTTCGAGATCATAAATGTATCGTTTTTTTAAAGTGGTAACCTGCATTATTATTGCAAAAATTAAGACAGTAAAGGATAAAGCGCTGAAGAAAAAAATCAGCCTTATTTTGCCCTGCAGAAGAAAAAGCGGGATTATAAATACAATAATAATTAACGCGGCGATAATAACAGCCCTCGATGAAAGTTGAACCAGGCCAACAAACAGAATTAAGGAGTATATAAGATATTTTCCTTTATTGAAATTTGCACCGCGAAAGAATAGGGAGAGAAAAATGCAAACCGATAGAAGCACATACATAGAAAAATATGTAGCATGTAATCCAATAGGGCTGGTGAAATTTTGATTGATAAAGGCTCTTTTAGAAATAGAACCTAACGGTAAATGAAAATAATGTATAACCCTAAAAGCTTCCAGGTATAGATATACAACAGTAACTGTGCATGCAAGGCCAAAAATTTCCAACAGCTGCCATTTATATTTAGCAAGATTTAAGTTAGATACTGAAAGAAAAACAGGAAATAATAAGATGGCCAATTGTTGCATGCTATCCTTCATGCCTTCCGATTTGTAGCTACTGTAGATGATAGCTGATACGCTTAAGAAAAATACGGATGCTGCGATCCATACGTTTTTGTTTTTTAGTTTTTTTAGTTTATCAATTTTAAAGTGAATAAGTGTGTGTATGCAGAAGACTATTAGCAGCCATTCGCTAAAGAATCTGTCGAAAGGCAAGGCAATGAGAAAAGCAGCAATTATGTAGTAGCTAATTTTATTTGCCAGGCAGTCGTCTATAATAAAGAGCATTTTCATTTTTGTGAGCGGATGTAACAATCTAATATAAAATCGTTGTACTGATCTATGACGTCCGGCCAGTTGTAAGTACTTTCAATTTTCAAAAAATTATTTTTAACCATTTCCTTTTCTTTTTCATTGCGGCTCACAGATTCAACCAGGTACTCAACATCAGTTGCTGTTTCAAAATAATAGGCATCTTTCTGCAATACGGCATGATTGAATTCATTTTCATGTGCTGCTATTAATGCGCCACTCCCCATTGCTTCCAGTAACGAAGGATTGGTGCCGCCAACTGTATGACCATGAAAATAGAGATGGGAAAAATATTTAAGTGTATGCGTTACCGTTTTATCATATACTGCACCTGCAAAAAGAATCCGTTTGTCTTCTTTAAATTTTCTCACAAGCCTTTGGCCAAATGAATTATTCGTTCCGCCGATTACAAGAAATTTTCTTCTTGAGGAGCTCATGTAAAATCCATCGAGGATCGTTTCGATATTATTTTCAGGTTCCATCCTTGCCATCAATAAATAATATTCTTTGGTGGAAACGTGATAAGGCGCCAATAATTCCTGGTCATTCAAGCTGGAAATTTCGCTTCCATACGGGATGTATTTACAGTTAATTTTATATTTCTTTTGCAGGTAGTTTTGAATTACTATTGAATCTGCGATAAAAAAATTGCTGGATTGAATCGCCCATGTTTCGGCTCGCTTCAGGAATTGCTTTGTGAGGAAATTATATTTTGCTCTCTTCCATTCCAGGCCATCCATGTTAGAAATGATAGCAGTTTCTTTTGGAAAGAATCGCCCCCAAATTGTATTACTCGTATATCCCAGGAACAAAATAACATCAAATCTTTTCTTCTGCATATCCTTTATGCAATTCAGGTCATACACAAATTGTCCTGTAGTACCTAACAGGTACTCCGGATCATAGCAATGCGCAACGCGTACACCTTTGAAATCTTTTTTTTGGTACGGATGATTGTGCGAATTATATACAGTAACATCATGTCCTTTGTCAACCAATCCGACCGATAGATATTCAGCCAGTTGTTCGAAACCGCCGTAATGATTGGGGATTCCGCGACACCCCGCTATAGCAATTTTTAATTTCATAATGGTACTATTTTTTTATATGCTTCGTAAGTCTTTGCGGCGGCGCTTTGCCAGGTAAAATCGGAGCGTATCTTCTGTTGGAGCTTCGTACACACCTGGCCGTTACTGGCGTCTGAAATTGCTTTCCTGATGGAAGCCGGCGAGGATGGATCACAATAAAATGCCTGGTTTTGAAAATATTCTGAAGCATAACCCTTGTCGGTTATTACGACGTTGCAACCCATTGCTGCTGCTTCTAATGAAGAAAGGCCGCAGGTTTCAAACCAACTTGGAAGAATGTGGACCTTTGCTTTTTGATAATATGGTATTAATTCTTCCTGCCGGAGGTGATTTATAAAATGAATATTATTCGCCGCGAGGTTTCGACATTCTTCGTAATACTTTTTTTGATTGATGGCAGGCTTGCCAATAATGTAGAGCTGGTATGCTGAGTTATTCAACGCTTCTATTAATTTTATTTGATTTTTTAACCCTTCTATCCGGGCAACAGATATCACCATGTGATTATCTTTTTCATCATCAAATATGCCCTGGAACAAGTCCGGCTCAATACCGTTAGGTATAATGCAGGCGGGGGGTGTTATTTTATAATTATGGATTAACCGGTTGTACTCCATTTCTGAATTAGGCAGTATCAATGCGGCTTTTTTCAGTACGTACTTTATACTACGGCGTTGGCCCTTCACCAGGTAAGCAGGGCTGTACAGACGTTGTTGTCTTTTGGCCCATCTTGCAATCGTTTTTAAATATTCAATCTGGTCACTTGAAAAAAAGCGAAATATTCTACCCGAAATGCCTTTGCGATATTGCTTATCAAATTCTGAATAATCAATTAATAATGGTGTTACAACGAAGGGCTTTTTAGATTTTCGAATATGCGGTAGAATGTCAGACGGCCTCACGAGGCTAAAGAAATGCAACAGGTCATATTCTTCGTAATTAATTTTTTTGTTTGTAAGCTTTATATC
>NZ_JBMQQG010000206.1:0-9176 GCF_057362405.1 Ginsengibacter sp. | reverse complement strand
TTAAATTCAAGGCAAAATAATCATTTTATATATGATACAATATATTCTTTTTTAAGAAAAAATGCAACATGTTGACAATTTCTGTAGTTAAAACGGAATAGTAAAATTTACTATTCTTATTTTAGCAAATGCAAAAAAATGTTTTCCCAAATCAAACCGCTTTTTATAAAGGAAAAGTGAGAGATGTTTATACTATCGGCGATCGTTTGTTGGTAATGATTGCCTCTGACCGTATTTCAGCATTTGATGTTATTCTTACAAGACCTATACCTTTTAAAGGACAGGTGTTAAACCAGATAGCTGCATATATGCTCAACAATACTAAAGATGTTTGCGACAACTGGTTGTTAGATGTGCCGGCACCGAATGTTTCGATAGGGTTGAAGTGCGAGCCCTTTAAGATAGAAATGGTTGTGCGTGGAAATCTAACGGGACATGCCTGGCGCACGTATGCATCAGGCAAAAGAATTTTATGTGGTGTAAAACTACCGGAGGGGCTACACGAAAATGATTATTTTACTGAACCAATAATTACCCCTTCAACCAAAGCGAGTGAAGGCCATGATGAAGACATCAGTAAGGAAGAAATCATTCAAAGAAATATTGCATCAAAAGAGGATTACGAAAAACTCGAGCAATATGCTTTGCAACTTTTTGCCAGGGGAAAAGAACTTGCTGCAAAAAGAGGACTGATATTGGTCGATACCAAATATGAATTTGGCAAACTAAACAATAAGATTATTTTGATTGATGAGATTCATACTCCCGATAGCTCCCGTTATTTTTATTCGGATGGTTTTGAGGAAAGACAAGCAAAAGGCGAAAAACAAAAACAGTTAAGTAAAGAATTTGTAAGGGAATGGCTCATTGAAAATAATTTTATGGGAAAAGAAGGTCAGCAAGTACCCGAAATGAGTGACGAATGGGTAGCGACTATCCGCGACCGTTACATTGAACTTTACGAAAAATTAATTGGTGAAAAATTTAAGCCCGAAGAGTTAAGTGATGAAGAAACAGAAAGCAGAATCGCACATAGTCTTCAACAATATCAAATATAATTTTGAGCAGCCTGAACTTTAATCAATCGGTATTCGTTTTGCATTTTCTGCAAGCCACATTTTGAATGATTGCAGTTCCGGGTTTAACTCTTTAGAGAATTTTACATCGCGAATGCTATTACACACGTCATCAAAATCACGATAAAACTGGAACATGTTTCCTAAGTCATCAGCACCGGGAAAGCCAAAGCCGCGATATTGCTCCGGTGTAATTTCATTGTAAGAAACTTGCTCCCCTAATGCATTTGACAGCGCTTGTGCCATTTCAGTACAGGTAAGTTGGTCACCTGCGATACCTACTCTTTTGCCAATTAACTCCTTACCCTTTTTAAATATTCCATACGCACATTTGCCGATATCATCAGCGGCTATGCCAGCCATCTTTTTATCTCCCATGGGGAAAGTTATTGCCAGTTTACCATCTGCACCTCTTTTTGGCCCCATACCAAAATAAATCAGATTATCCCAGTAATAGGATGCCAACATAAAAGTAACCGGCACTCCCGCATCGATAAAATATTGATCAGATTCACCTTTACCATCAAAATGCGGAACTTTATATTTCCCATGCAGTGTGGGCATGCTGTTATCATCAAGTGGCACATATTTTCTAACATCTTCAAGCGTTGACCAAATTACATGCTGCAGGCCAGCTTCTTTGGCGGCGGCGGCCATATTCTTTGCTTCTGCCATTTCTTTTTCCGGGGAAAAATGCGCCCAGAAAAATGTTACAAAATAAGCTCCGTAAGCGCCCGCTAATACGCGTTTCACGCTCTCAATATCATCCACATCGCCTGCCACGACTTCTGCTCCCAAAGCAGAAAGTTCTTTCGCCTTATCCGAATTAGGATCCCTGGTTACTGCACGAACAGCAAATTCACTGTTGCTGTCATTAAGAATGGCACGTGCTAAACCGCCGCCCTGGGCACCGGTAGCGCCAAAAACTACTATTATCTTTTTCTGAGGCATAATTTTGTTTTTTAAATTATATCTGAAGTTAGCGAATTATTAATATTGATCAATTTTCGGGGGAAACAAATAACCCTCAAATTATTAATGCCGGCATCTGTAAACCGGCATGAAATTTAGAGCATGTCTTTATTTGGTAACGGGTTCTTCCAAATTCAATCAAACTGCGTAATAAAAATCGACGCTCATATTGTCAAAACAGAAAATTTATATAGGCTGTTCAGGGTTTCACTATAAAGAATGGAAAGAAGTTTTTTACCCAAAAGGATTACCACAAAATAAATGGTTTACGTTTTACTGCGAGCATTTTAATACCCTGGAACTAAATGTGACCTTTTACAAATTTCCGACTGAAAAAACATTATCTAAATGGCATGACAACAGTCCGCCTGATTTTAAGTTTTCGGTAAAAGTTCCAAAAGCCATCACTCATTACAAAAAATTTAACGACTGCAAAAGGATGCTGAACGATTTTTACGAAGTCTCACAGGAAGGCCTACGCGAAAAGTTGGGATGTATATTATTCCAGTTGCCACCCCGGTTAATTTACTCGGCAGAATTATTTGAAAAGATAATCAATAATACAAACCCGGGTTTCAAAAACGCCGTTGAATTTCGCCATTCAAGTTGGTGGAACAAGGATGTGATCCGCCAACTAAAAAAGAATAATATTATTTTCTGTGGTATTAGTTATCCCGGGTTACCGGACGAAGTTGTAAAAACAAATCCATCATTATACTACAGGCTGCATGGCGTTCCGGTTTTATACAAGTCAGCGTACCCGCAAGAATTTTTGAAACAACTAAACGAGGACATATCGCAGCAGAAAATAAAAGAAGCCTGGATTTATTTTAATAACACCTGGGGAACCGGGGCTATTGAGAACGCCAGGTTTTTCCAAAATCTCACAGGTTTTAAAAACGTGTGAGGTTTCACATTTTCAAATTCATCATTCTTTTCCTCGATTTATTGAAAATCATTATGCCGTTTTTCACCCCTTTTCTCAATTCTTTTTGTGCTTCCTGCGGCATATTATAAGTGGCTTTACATTCTGCCGAGCAACAGCCATCCATCTTTTCCGCACATGACCTGCATTGTATAAAGAGTAGATGGCAACCTTCGTTGGCGCAATTGGTATGTGTATCGCAGGGCTTGCCGCATTGGTGGCAAACGCTTATCACTTCATCTCCTATCATCTCTCCCAGCCTGCCGTCAAACACAAAGTTTTTACCCAGGAACTTATTGGGAAGATTTTCTTGTTTTATTTTATTCGCATATTGAATAATACCGCCTTCCAGGTGAAAAACATTTTTAAAGCCATTGTGCAACATCCAGGCGCTTGCCTTTTCACAACGTATTCCGCCGGTGCAATACATGATAATATTCTTATCTTTCTTTTCTTCAAGCATACTAACGGCCATGGGTAACTGTTCTCTGAAGGTGTCAGATGGTATTTCGATGGCGTTTTCAAAATGACCTACTTCATATTCATAATGATTACGCATGTCCACCACTATAGTCTCAGGATCAGAAGTAAGTTTATTGAAAGAAGCCGCATCCACATATTGCCCTTTCCTGCTCATATTAAAATGAGCATCGGTAATGCCATCCGCAACTATCTTGGCTCTGACTTTAATTTTTAAAACCCAAAAGCTTTTTCCGTCGTCCTCTACAGCAATATTTAGTCGTACGCCATTTAGAAATGAAATAGAATATAAATAATTTCTAAAAGCTTCGAAATTAGACGAGGGAACACTTACCTGCGCATTAATACCTTCATGGGCAACGTAGATGCGTCCAAAAACTTTTAATTCATCCAGGTCTTTATATAGCGTGTCACGAAACTGCTTTGTATCTTCAATAAAAGCGTAAGTGTAAAATGACAACGTGGTACGCGGTTCATTTTCCTCGTATAAACGCTTTTTTAATTCCTTTTGTGAAACACGATTGTGCAAAACAGCCATAACATTTAGGATTTCTATTACTTATTTTTCGGGATTGTGTCCCCAAATAAATTTTGAAAGTTGAAAAGTAGAAATTTTCTGCAAAGATAATCATTTGGCAATTTTATGAAACAGGTATGACTTTTGTTAGAACAGTTTCAAATAACAATGGCTAAAAATTATAAAACACCATTATCAAGTATTAAAGTAACAATTATGAAAAAAACAATAGTTTTTGTCGCATCGCTTTTTTTATTATTTACCGCAAAATCCCAGGATGTCCATTTCGGCGTGAAAGGCGGGGTGAATATTTCCCAGTTGAACTTCAGTGATAACATTCCTTCTGACAGTAAGGTTGGAATTAACCTGGGCATACTCGCTCATATCCATACTTCTTCAAAAACATGGGCGATTCAGCCGGAAATTTTCTATTCAATGGAAGGCGCGAAAAATGTAAATAATTCAGGAATAACTTACAATTTAAATTATTTAAACGTCCCCGTTTTATTGCAGTATATGTTTGAAAACGGTTTCAGGTTGGAAGGCGGCCCGCAGCTTGGATTTTTACTGAGTGCAAATACAAAAGGAGGTGGTGTTACCATTGATGATAAAGGGTATAAATCCACAGCTTTTTCTATTCCCCTGGGCATAGGTTACCTCACATCTTCAGGATGGGGTTTGGATGCGAGATATGTTTTTGGCGTAAGCAATATCAATGATCTTCATGATGGCCAAACCATTCAAAGCAATGTTTTCCAATTGGGGATTTTTTACCAGTTTAGCGATAGGAAAAGCCATTTGCGTCATAGATAATTTCTATGCAGTAATTATAATAAATTATTATTCCTCCTGAAAAATACTCAGGAGGATTTTTTTGATTTCGCTTGACGATTAATATTATATTACACCGGCATTTTGTGTTAAAATATGGCTTCCATCAAAAAATCATCCCTTACATCTTCTTTCCAGAAAATACATTCATTGGCAAAACTATTTATTTGCCTTGCCATTGCATCTACTGTTTATTTCATAATTCAAATTGAACATATAGATATCATTTCGCACCTGATGATAGGCTGGGACACTTTCAGTTTATGTATGATAATACTTACGTGGATAACGTTTACGATAACAAAATCTCAACAAATAAGAGAACAGGCCCGGGTGCAGGATTCCAGTAGAACAGTCATTTTCTTTATAGTCTTAATCGCAACACTTGCAAGTTTTTTGGCGGTAGTGTTATTATTGGTTACAAAACAGGAATTCAAAAATGAACAAAGTTTTCACCTTATCATCGCTATTGCCGGAATGATACTGTCCTGGTTTTTAATTCATACAATTTTTACGTTGAGGTACGCACACATATTTTATGGCGATGATGAAAAAAATCCTACTACGCACGCAGGAGGATTGGATTTTCCGGGCGATCAAAAACCAGATTATCTTGATTTTGCCTATTTCTCTTTTGTATTAGGTATGACTTTCCAGGTTTCTGATGTAGAAGTCACCTCTAAGGCATTGAGAAGATTAGCGATGTGGCATGGCCTTTTGGCGTTTGGATACAATACCATTATGATAGCACTCACCATCAATCTCATCGCGGGATTTGGAAATTGAATGCCAAGGTACACATACTCGTCGCCGTTAGTATATTCCAAATTAACAAATCAGAAAATAGCCCTCACCGATGCAGTTCCGGTATGAACCGTCGGGGCAGTTCCCGGCTTTCTGCCTTCATACTGAAGATTGACTTCTATGTTTCCTGCGAGCCTTTTTGTCAGTTCAATATTCCATAAATAATTTTTACCTGGTAACAATCCGTCCAATAAAATGTATCCGGCGGTACTGTTAGCACTACCACCACTGCCGCCGTTAAAGTTTATGTTATTGAAAGAGAACCTTCCATTCAAAGTTCCATTAGATAATACGTTATATCTTACTTCTGCGGCTATCGCGTTATTAATGGCTTTCTCCATAAAATCAATTTTATTTTGCTTCACATCATACGTATATATAAGGCTTATCCTGAAATTACTTTTATAAATGTAACTGATCGATGGCTCAGCAGAAACCTCGTCAATATGGTAGTTTCTGTTAGCAAATGAAGAATTGATCAATTGATTCAATCCATACTTGTTAGTGAATGATGTAGCAATGGAACGGCTAAGGTTCCATCTTCCTCTTAAAGAAAGGTCTCTCAACTTGTTACTTTCAAATCCATAATTTAAAAGCGCTTTGCTTGTATTAAGGCGATGGGTAATATCGATTCCCCACTTTACACTTTTTCGATTAAAGTATAGTGTGTTTGATAAAAAGGATGTTAAGGATATCAGTGTAGTATCTACCAAATTTTTTCCAAATGGATTAAATTCAAAAGAATTAACTGCAAGGTCCTTCTTGTTTACCTGCAGCGAAGAATTGGTGCTGAACCTGTTTATAAACTTAAGCAGTTTATTTTTCAAGGTATTTTTTAAAAGGGCAGATGGATTAAGACTTACGTTGTAGTTGAACTGCAGGTAATTCGCTTTTACGTATTGATTGGTGGGTGTCAAAACTCTTATCCATGTTTTCTGATCGGGAAAAAGAGCAATTTCAAATTCATTTAACTGCGGGATACCGTCACCGTTATAATCGTTCCAGGTATAATATCCCTGCGGAGCCGGAACCTGTATGTACGTATACTCAGTCTTCTGCTCCTGCCCCGATCCTAATTCGTATAAAATACTTCCCGTTAGCAGCCCTTTCCATTCATGAACTGCATATTCTGCACGCCCCAAAAGGCTTTGATCACTTTTTTCACTTAGCACTCCCTGGTTAATTACATTTAGTTTACGATACGTGAGGTTTAATTTAAACTGGTGATTTTCATTCTTTAAAAATTCAGTTATAAGGCTAACGTTTTGGCTCCTGTCACCTGTAATCAGATCTTTTTGAAATGGAATCTTATTTGTTCGTGTAAAATACGTTACACCCCAACGGTTCAATTTTTTCTCTGAAGATTTTACATACACCTGCCATAAATTAAATGCAAAACTTTCGGGCATTAATGTATCGTACTGCTTATTGAGTTGTTTATCATTTTCCGCAGAAAATCCGCCACCAAATGTAAAATCCTTTAATGCGGCAAATTTCCTGGAAACGTCTATGGATGGCCGTAAGTAAGACCCTTTTTGTATGCCGCTATTAATGTTCGTTATATAAAATTTATCGGCAACTTTCCATCCTTTAAGAAGCATTACATGTTCAATTGAGTTACGAATGCCATTGTATTGATCGCTTCGGTTATAGTTGGTAAGCTCATAGTGGACATAGTTATTTTTTGAATCACTCAATTGTAATGAACCCGTCACCAGGTTCTCTGTTGCGGCCGGCGCATTAAAAGGCAAACTCCAGTCCCGGTTAAACTCCACGCTTCGTAACCTCTCAATTGGTTTGAATCTATCCTGCACATATTCATAAATGACACTGCTTTGGAGTTTAAGATCCTTTTGAAGAGCTCTTAAAACTTTTTGTTGAGTGGTGTATTCAAATTTGCCTGCAAGGCCATTATTTTGATTCTTATCCAATAGGGAAAAAGTATTTGCATCGTAATGACTTAGCGCAAGCTCCGTTTTTATGTATGACTTATCATTAATAAAATACTGTCCGCCGATTGTAATCAACTGTTGTTTCTTCGGCGTAACTAATAAGACGACCGGTTCCCAATTACCCTGTGGAACACCATTTACCGGTGCAACCCACATAAAAACCTGGCCATTTGCATTCCCGGTCGCCTGAACGTAATTACCTTTCCCAAAACCAACGCTGGTAAAAGAAAGATTATACAGCGTATCAGTCTTGCTAACCGAATAAACATAAATGGAGTCATGTATTGAATTATAAACAGTATCAATTTTTTTATACAAAATTTTATCAACAGAAAAGGTATCCCGAACGGCATCCGGATACAACGCACTGTCTGTATTATTTCCTATCTGTGAAAGAAATTGTTTTTGATTGGCATCCAATGATTGGTTGATGGAGGTATTTTTTGCATCAGTATTTGAATAGGCTCCAATGGTGAGCTTTAATTTTTTTCCTAAACTTATTTCATCGTTGGCGTATAAAAGCGAGTTAAGGTAATTCCTGTCAGAATATTCAAACTCTACCTGTATCCTGCTGTCTTTTGTAATTAGACGTTTAGCCGTGAATGTTAGTTCAGCGGTATTATAATCAATAACATAATCCTGGTCTTCACCTCGTGTTAGCAACTGCCCATCTATAAACACTCGCTCCGTTCCGGCAAGTACGGTAAAAAATAACTCACCGTTTGCGCCCGAAAGGCGGTAAGGGCCCTGGTTTCCTTCCAGCGGCGTAATAACATTCCGGTTAAATTTTCCCTTGGCAATAGCGCCGCTGACCAATAAAGAGTTTTTAGATGTTTTACCAATTTTATTATCCGTCAAAAAAGATGCTCCCTGCAATCGCGTATAGAATTTCAAAAAATAATTTTGACTTTGCCTGATATCAATATCACCGAAGTTCGCCTGCCATCCATGTTTTTTTACCTGCATAAATATCCTGTCGAAGTCATGAAGATTTTGCGTGTTTCCTTCCGGTTGAATGGGAATATTGTTATCGCTTATTGCGGCGGTCAATTCAAGGCTATCTCCTATATATCCATTCAACTGGAGATTCAAAGTTGAGTTCACAACAGCATCCTGGCTATTACCAAACGAAATACCACGGCCAATACTTCCGTTATAAGTGATATTTCCAAAATCTATAACCTTATTGCTTTGCGCCTGATTGTTCCTGAAAACAAAGGGCCTTTCTTTTTCAAAATTGAACCGTATGCTGTCGTAATTAAAATGGCGGACGACATTATTTAATTTGAAAGGAAAAACACGATAAGTAATATAAACGCTATCAGGCAAATGATTTGAAGTAAATGTGATCAATGCATTTACATAGTCGATGCGAAAAGAATCATTTGAAATTCCCTTAATGGAAAGCGTATTCGGTATAATACTGCTGCTATCGAAGTGAACGGGATTTATTTTAGTAGAAATATATTTCTTCCTCAAATTGGAGAGATGTTCCGGGGTAGTCTGAGAAAAGGCGTCCCCAAAAAACAATAGCAAAACAATAAGCAGGTATATTCTTTGGGAATTCAATCAGTTCGGATTTTAGAATCACTAAAATTAGCATTTATGAATGGAAGTTG
>NZ_JBMQQG010000205.1:0-46558 GCF_057362405.1 Ginsengibacter sp. | reverse complement strand
TGCAAGTTAGGAATTACAATTTTTAATTCAGTGCCACTTATAAAGATTTAATATGAGTCCGTTTATTTTTTATAAATTGAAAATCGATATTTGAAATTAATCTGTACTTTACAATTTATTAAAAATGCATTTTAAATTTTTATAAAACACACTTTTATGCAAGAAGCCGAAATTACTCCTGCAGATATTACTGAAGCAAATAAAGGAAAACATCCACGGGGTTTATATGTTTTATTTTTTACAGAAATGTGGGAACGATTCGGATATTATTTAATGATAGGGATATTCTTCTTGTACTTAACGGATACAGTGGGCCATGGCGGAAGAGGCCTGGATAATGTGGCCGCAGTTAGTATTGTAGGAACTTATGTGGCATTGATTTATTTAACGCCTTTTATAGGAGGCTTAATTGCGGACCGATATATTGGTTACACCAAAGCAATTTTTTTGGGCGGTTCGTTATTAGCATTGGGATATTTCTTAATTGCGTTAAATGGCAGTGACACGGTAATGTATAGTGGTTTATTCGCTGCAATTGTTGGTAATGGATTTTTTAAACCAAACATTAGCACACTACTGGGGAATATCTATAATAGGCCCGATTTAAAGCCTAAGAAAGATATAGCTTATAATATTTTTTACATGGGTATTAATATTGGCGCATTCGTATGCAATTTTGTTGCAGCTTATTTGCGTAACAATTATACATGGGGCTGGGCTTTTTCGGCTGCCGGCTTTGGAATGGTAGTTGGCATGATTTGGCTTGCAATAGGTCTGAGGCATGTGAAATATGCTGATGTAGTAAAACCAGTTCAAAAAGATGATATGCCCATTTCTAAGATTATTATGAGTGTTTTTTTACCTGCTTTAATTGCCGGAGTTATTGGGTGGTTTATTCCTGGAAATATTTTAGGATCTGATTCCAATGATGCTTTCATCTTTGCGTGCATACCTATTATATTTTTTTATTTTAGTTTATGGTATCGTGCAAAAGGGTTTGAAAAAAAGCGTATTAGCACTTTACTTATTTTATTTGGCGTATCCATCATATTTTGGAACATTTATAATCAAAACTCGACAGCTCTTACTATTTGGGCACAAACGTACACTGATCGTGAAGCTCCTAAAGCGATTCAACCTGTATTGAAGCCTTTTAATTTTTTGGAAACAGTAAATACAAAACCAACTGAAGTTCCTGTTGTTGATAACCAGTTTCGTGCGCAAGCAACCGCAAGTGGCAAGGTGATAACCAAGCAGGGAACAGATTTGTATTTTCAAAATTTGCAAAAAGACAAATACCCGCCACCGGGGCAGGATTTAAAATTAATTTCCACAGAAATATATCAATCGGTAAATCCATTCTGGATAATTGTTTTAACGCCAATTATAGTTGCCTTTTTTGGATACATGAAATCAAAAGGAAAAGAACTTTCTACACCGGGTAAATTTGCCTGGGGAACTTTGATTGCAGGATTGTCATCTGTTGTTATGATTGGTGCATGCCTCTCGACCAACATTTATTTAAATAAAGTTTCGAGTTGGTGGATTGTAAGCAGCTATGGAGTTTTTACAGTAAGTGAATTGTTTGTAAGTCCTGTAGGTTTGTCGCTTGTTTCAAAGGTAGCGCCAAGGAGGTTAACGGCTCTAATGATGGGGGGCTGGTTTATTACTACTTCATTAGGTGGAAAAATTTCAGGAATACTTGCCGGCTTTTGGGATAAGTTTGATAATAAGGCGGTGTTTTTTGCTATAAGTGCCGTAGCGGCCGTCATTGCTTTCCTTCTTTTACTTCCCTTAACCAAGCGCTTAAATAAAGTGGTGGTGGAAGCGGAAGAAATGGATGATTAGATGAAGTGAGTTTAGACTTATATAAAACCCATATAATCATATGGTTTCCCCAATATCTTTATATCATCTGCGTCTAACCATTTACGTAATAAAGTTGCATATACATTTTTAAAATCTACCGTGTGTATCAAATCGCCCTCATTTAAGTTAAAAAGATCGGGCATTGCATTTATCAAACCTTTTTGCTTTAAGCCACCCCCGATAAAAAACATATTATTCGCGGTTCCATGATCAGTGCCACCACTTGCATTTTGCGCAACTCTTCTTCCAAATTCACTAAAGGTCATTATCATCACATCCTGGAAACGGTTGTTATCTTTCAGATCCTTAACAAAAGCGGCTATAGAATCATTCAATTCAGTAAACAATCTCTTCTGCTGATTTTCCTGGTTTACGTGAGTATCAAAACTACCAAGGCTTAAGTAATAAACTTTGGTATTAATATCACTCATTATAAGCGAAGCAATTGTTTTTAAATTCTTGCCTGTTTCCGTGGCAGGATAACCAAGCGACGACGGGTGCAACCTGCTCTGTTGAAAAATGTAATCAGCGCTACTGAGTGTTTCGCTAAGTGTCTTATACAAATAGTCGACGGTTTCTTCTCCATTTACGTGGGCTGCATTTATTTCTTTAAAATAATTTTCATGGCTTGTATTATATAAGCTTTTCGGATCTTTAACTGCAATGCCTTTATTATTTTCACCTTTTAAAGCGAGACTTAGTATATCATCGACCTCAAGCGCCTGGGTTGGTTTACTGCAGCCGTTACATTGTGCATCAAGATAACGCCCCAGCCAGCCAGTGTAAATGTATTTATCGCTGTCACTTGCACTTTGCCAGATATCCATACTTCTAAAATGCGAACGATCAGGATTAGGATAACCTACACTATTCATAATGCCAAGGCTCCCATCATCAAACAAAGCTTTAAATGCCGGCAACGCAGGATTAATGCCTGCTTCATCAGTAAGTAACAAGGCCCTATCTTTTTCAATACCCAACCTCGGTCGTGACTTGTAATAAATATCATTTCGAATAGGGATAACCGTATTAAGCCCATCATTACCCCCACTGAACTGAAGAACGACAAGAATTTTGTTGCCAGGAGGCACTATAGTTTTACCATCAAATGCCTTCAAGAATTTTGGCAACATGAGAGATGCGGTTGCCAGCGAGCCTATCTGCAAAAAATCTCTTCGTTTGAATAACATTTTAAATCATTAAAAAATTAATAATCATGACACTTCTTCCGTTAACACAACTGGTATTCAGGTGTACTCATTAATTCTACGATTGCTGTTTTAATGTAATTATCCTTCGCATCCTTTTCAACATATCTGTCAAGAATCGTTGAATTTATTTTACTCTTAGTTTGCAAAACAATTTCGCTTATTTTTTGCATCAGGTTTTCTCTTGGAGTTTTGTCAAAAAGCTTCGTCACGGCATTCCAGTCAACGGTTGCAATGACCTGTTTCGCTCTTGGCCTACTATCAACACCCTCCATTCCCATCATCATGTCATCATCGTCCTTGGGCTTCACAACAAAGTCATCAGTATTCGTAAGAATTTGCGGAATTCGCATTCTTAACATCAGTGCACTGCTATCAATCCAGTTTTTGCCACCGGGCCAACCTGCTACATTTGGCGGATAAAATAAAATTTGCCCGAGCGCACGCTGAAACAATAGTTGCACTTCAGGCTTATCAATTTGCAATGGTATTAACCTTCGAATACCTGCTAATAATTCTATTGGGGATTTAATGTGTGTTCCTATGTTTTTATTACTATAAAACCAGTCACTTGTAAATATGTCGTTCAATAATTCTTTTATATCATAATTACTTTGATAGAACCTGTCACTGAGCAAATCGATTTTTTCGGTGTCGGGAGTTTCGTTTACGAAATACCGGTATAATTTTACTGTTATGAATTTGGCTGTCTCCTTTCGTTGCAACAACATGTCAATGATATTGTCACCATTAAAATTTCCTGTTCTTCCTAAAAATGTCTTTTGGCCATTGTCGTGAGCAGAGGACCTGTCCACAAACTCTCCCTGCAAATTAAATCCCCAACCAGTAAAAGCCCTGGCACCTTCCTTTACATCCTTTTCAGTATAGTTGCCACGGCCCATTGTAAAAAGCTCCATCACTTCCCTTGCAAAGTTTTCATTGGGATGTTGCTTTTTATTTTGTTGGTTATTAAGAAATGAAAGCATAGCCGGGCTTTTGCTTACTTCACGCAATAAATCGCCAAAATTTCCTAAAGCATTTTCGCGGATAATGTTTACAAGTTGCTGTTGAAAATAAATATTTATAACCCGGCATGCAAAGTGTCCGTGCCAGAAAAGGCTCATCTTTTCTCTCATTTGAGCCTCGCTATTTATCATTTCACTTAGCCAGGTAAGATTTAAATTTTTAAGATCATCAACAGATTGTTTCCGCAACATTTTCTTTTGGTCCTGGGAAAGTTTTTGCATTATTCCAATATCCTGAACACCTTTTACTAATCCATCAAGAAGATTACTCGCAACATTAAATTCCTGCGGCTTTTTGGAGGAAGTTTTTACGAGTAACGAGTGTAAATCTTTTTGTGAAATGTCTGAAAGTTCATTAACGTTTTCAGCCATCGGACCGAATGCGGCTCTCCACAGCAAATGCTGATTTTTTACCTGGTTATTGACTACTGGCATTGGTATCGTTGTGTTAATGCTCCAACTGAAAACATAGGAAGACTGATTCTTTATTATTAATATAACTTTTTTGAGACTGTGAAATACATGCTTGGTTTAATATTAAGCCAAATAAAACTAAGACCATTCGTCTAATAGATTGCCACATTAAAGTTTTTTAACTCCAGGCGTAAAAGAAGGATTAGAATGTAATTATTTGATGACAGTTAGAAAAGTTTGATCTGCATTAGAGCTGACAAAATTGATGCAATAAAAAAAGGGATGGTATATTAATACGATCCCAAATAATTATTGTCAATTACTTTAAAAACTCATCAACCCATTTAGTTGAATTTATTGAGCAGCGCTTAATCCTGTTGTTATATTCATGTGAATAATTCTTGCGCTTTGTTCGTCGCTGTTTTGCAGATCTGCAAAGAGGTTTTCCCGGATCTCTTTATCATTAATGGCGGCTATTTCACATGCACGATTAAAATCAGTATGCATTCCGTAACTCTCCAGAATACCGGGTACATTTTTCAACTCAGGAAAAGTGAGGTACTTTTTGACAAAGTAGAAAGTTGAATTCTGAACAATTTTTGTGTAGGCAGTGTAAAAATTTTCCATACGTGTTTTTTTTTGAGGTTAAGCCTTAGTGTTTATATCCTTGTAATTTGTCGAATACAAAATTTTGACAGCGATCTTAATTTAGTTTGGTATTTAAAGGATATGGGAGATTTAAAAGAATTCTAATCAATTTACATACGAATTCTAAAACCAGTGGGGCTTCTCATGGGTATTGCAGGCATCCGAATTGTAGTATTGATATTCAAATAATTGTTTAGAATATCAAATAAAATCTTTGGGTAATTCGGAGGAATTGAAATAAAAAGTTAAGGAAAAGTAACTACAGTAATTCAGAGGATGTAGGAAAAAGGGGGGCTTGGTAGTCGCTGTAAAATTAAGTCCTGGTGTCAACTAATCCAAGCTTTTTTTCACAAATTTTGGGAGTGTGGAAAAGTCATACCTATTTAATAATATAGTTATCAAATACTTAAGAAATATATCTATCGAAAGACAAAAATATTATCTAACAACCCACTTACTAAAGTTATTTCAAATACTATTCTAAAATGTTACTGAATTAAAAGATTGTCTTGAAAAAATCTTTCATATCGTTCCAGGATGCGGTATCTGCCGCGGCGTTATATTTTATAGGCATATTAAACTTCTTACCATTTTCATCAGAAGCCGGGTTTGTAAACGCATGGGTAGCATTGGGATAAGTTTTAAAAGTATAGGCGACTCCTGCAGAGTCCATAGCTTTTTTAAAGCCGGCAACCTCAGGATTTACAAATTGATCTGAGTCCCCATGACATATTAATATTTTTGCCTTGACAAGTCTCTTATCAGGAGCAACGCCTGAAAGGTCGCCATGAAAACTTACCACACCTTTTAGATCGGCACCTAATTTTACCGCATTTAATACTATGTAGCCCCCGTAACAATATCCAATAGCTGCCAACTTTGATGTATCGGTTTCAGGAAAAGATTTAAGTTTATTGATAGCAGCATCAAGGACTGTTTTGGCTAAAGTGGGGTCTTTATAATACGGCGTTGCTAATTCCATGGCCGTTTTAGGGTCAGGCCCAATTTTCCCATCTCCATACATATCCACAGCCATTGCTATGTAACCTAAAGAAGCCAATTCTTTTGCCCGCATCCTGGGATAATCTGTCAAACCCCACCATTCATGAACTACGAGTACACCTGGCCGTTTACCAACCTGGTTAGAGTCGTAAGTTACATACCCATCGTAATTTCTTCCACCTACACTATAAGTAACCGGCTCCTCTTTAATGGCGACTGCCTTTGCGGTAGTGGAATCTTTAATGTCAGCAGAATTGGAACTAGTGCCCTGTTGATTGCACGAAATAAACGAGATTGAAGCAAGACTTAAACTTGCCCACAATATTTTCATATTCATTTCTAAAATTTTATTTAAAACAAAATTAAATAAGAAAATGTTCTGACAGTCAGACCAAATTTTGATGCGCAACCAAAATGACTTTGCCCTTACTCAAAAATTTTGATCTTGTAACCTTAATAAAGGAAATAATATGATCTTATTTCGCGTTGTATAAAAGCATTTTATCTGCAACCACAACTTTTATGACGACTTATTTCATTAAAGATGGAGACCGCGAATCGGGTCCGTTTACGATTGATCAATTGCGATTGAAGTTATTAAGCAAAGAAACTCCTGTATGGTACGCAGCCCTTAAAGAATGGACAACTGCGGGAAACGTGTATGAATTGAAAGATTTATTCAATACAAAATTATCATCCAACTCAATTGTAAAAAATAAATTGAGCAAGATTTGGGGAAGCAATTTGTTAAGACATCAAATTAGAAAGATTTCTTAGTTCATTGTTGGATGTGATGCTGAAAAATAAACAACCGCCGTTTTGGGTGTATGAAATTGAATACTTGAATTCTTATGCGGCGCAGTGTTTACGGGATGTGAATTGCATGTGCCTAAAGCATAATAAATAATTATAAAAATAACTATGGTGCTTACGCAACCTCCGCCAAGTTTCTTAGCGCCCCATCCGGCAATTAATGCTCTTACTAACTTGTTCATATAAAAAATTAAATAGTTGGAGTAAAACCGGTATTCACAAACGATGAAATAAATGTAGCCAGTTTTTTACTCATTTGCGGGAAGTTTTTTTTCCTCATTTTTACTTCGTGTCATAACTGCTGCAAATGTTCCTGCACAAAAGTTAATGATAATCGCATCTGCAAGCATCATAAACAACAAACTATGCCCATTATTTTTTGAGATGGCTGCGGGAGTTTGCTTCAATAAATCGGCAGACGATCCAATATTAAAAACACCCGGAGCGAATATAAGAGTTATCAATAGTATAAGAATGCATGAAAAAATTACTCCTATCGTCGTAACGGTAAACCCATTATATTTTATTGAAGTTTGATTATTTTTTTTGCCGCCATAGACAATTCCGAATATAAAAATGCACATTAGAAATATGGCATTTCCTAAATATAAGAGCCAGGTATCAGTATACCTTTGATCTTTCAAAAAAAATACAACAGGAATACAATATAGAACTGAGGAAATTATTCCAAACCTGCTTAAGTAAGCAATAGAAGATTTATTAAGCGACATATAAAAAGCGCCTCTAAAACCATTCCAATTTTAAACATTAGGGCAAAATTAGATTTTCATGTCGCTTGAAAATTACATGAATCCATAATCCAGCACCCTTCGAAAATATTTTGTATCCTGGATTATCCATGTTACTTCGTAGCTACCTGTAGCGTCTTTACAAAAAAGATATAAATAGATTCTATGACCGTCTTTCGATATATAAATTCCATTGCGGGATTTTAATGTGCCATTATCCGTATACGTTAAATTAAGGTTGTAAAGGTCGGCGTAAGCAGCGGGAGGTATAACAACGGTATCATTGCCTACCGTCATTGTAATACTTCCAATATAAGTTGTTGGCAGATTTCCATAATTGCCGTAATAGGTTTTCCGGTCAATTCTTATCAAATATTTTTCGTCATAATCCAGCCTGTGCTTGCTCTTATCAAAAGGCAACAATTTGATAGAAGCTTGAATATTATCTCCCGCAAAATTCATAAAGTCTGAACCAAATTTTGTAAATGGAATTTTTTGCAATTCATCCTTGCCAACGGCTTCATCTATACCCGATAAGGTAAAAGTTGCCAGGTCAGCTCTTATTTCTGTCTTTGGCAATTTAGCAAACGATTCATTTTTTTTACGTGTATCCTGGAAATCATAAAACTTTTGCGCACTGCAGGAATATCCATACAGCAGTAAAAAAGAGATAAAAAAGGCTTTCATTTAATACTTTTCGATGAACCTTAAAAATAAAAGAATCGAGGTTAAGAAAATTAAAAAGTAATTCTAAATTGATTTCTGGTTCTGAAAAATATCAGAATATTACTTTGATGTAAGTAAGAATATTACTTGTTCGTTACATATAGGTAGAGTAATGGGTGCCTATCTTTTTACACGTTCATAATTTTCAACACTTTTAGATCCATCCGGATTTGCAATAGTTTGAGTGTAATTATCCGCACCTTTCATTTCAAAACCAATTGCGAACGATTGGCCCACAGCAATTGAATAAGTAGAATTCAAATCGACTTCTTTTATTTTATTATCACCATCCATTGCAAAAGTTCCAAAACCAATTCCGGTAAAATTTCTATTTGCTGAATCTTTTAGTGTGTGACCGTACATAAAATAACCAGCATAAAATGCTTTATATTGAGTTCGTTTATACCATGTTGTATCATTTCCCTTCACCAGGTAACCACTTGTTTCTTTCCATACGCCGTCTAAAGGGCTTTTTTGGTCTTTGCCCACAGACTGGTATTCTTCAGTAAGTTTTATTTTTTGAGAATCAACCGATATATCAGGAATAACCTGAACATAACCCTGAGGGTTAGTTGTAATTTCCAGTTTATATGAAGCAGGAGGATTGATGGTTGAGTCACTAGCTCTATAAATGTCATTTTCAATAACTGTTCCCGTATCCGCTGTGTAAAACCCAACACCAAAGCCCGAAGCAGAATCGCTGGGATTTACCTGGGCATACATCATCATACTATCCGTGTAAATTTTAAGTTGCTTCAGATCTGTGTATTTGGTGTCTTTTTTCCCGTCATTTATTGTTTGAGATAACATAAAATAAGCGCCGGGCATTTTGGGAGTTTCCTTTACATGTGATTTGCAGCTGAAGTTTATAGTAGTAACTACTATAGTGAATAAAATTAAATTTTTCATGATATCAAGCGTTAATGTGCAGTTAATTTAAAATAAATTATTGGTTCTATCAAAAAAATAAATCTAATCAGTCATAAAGAAGTTATTGCAATTATTCAAATTCGGATTAGCTGTTTTCACACCGTGAAGTAAAAACCCCGGGATATTAACACATGTGGATTATTTGCAGTAATACAATTCGCCAGATTAAGTTTATCATCGTGTTTTAACTAAGTTTCTTAAATCCAAATTAGGCCCAATGAAAAAGCTGATGACGCTTATTTTTACAACTTCGACATTTACTGTTTTTGCACAAAACAAAATTCCGCTTCTTAAAACTTCCAATTCAATTAAGCCGGATATTGAAAAGGTGGCTAGTGATTACTACAATCACTTTGATAATATTAAGGGAGAACAAACCGACGAAACGCAAAATACTATTGAATACCAGAGTAAGATACTTCCGAAAGGTTCATTGGAAAGTAGTATTACTCAAATAAAAGGTCTATACAACGTTTATAGCTGGCAGGCAGTTATGTTGAATACCGATGACTTTGAAAAGGCAGTAGAAAAATACAAACAAATATATCACGAACTAAACGGTGCAGGCTTTATAATGCATGATCATAAGGCATGGAAATTTAAGGGATCTTATGACACGCCCGATAATGCCCGGCCTTTTGCTTCCAGCATTCTTGAACCCGATATAAACGACAAAGAGTTGCAAAAGCTTAAAATTGAAGTTGCACTCAACTATAATATGTCAGAATGGTCCGTTAAGGTTTTAGTGTATGAAAAAGAAAATGATGCCGATATCAGGCCCACAGAAAATTAATATCAATAACTTATTTATCTACGGTTGGGTATCCCTTGGCAATCCAGTCTGTTTTAATATTGTGTGGCAAATCAAGTAAATGATAATTTGTAAACTTCATACTTTTTAACAATGAAATTGCCGGACGAACATCAGGGCAATGGTCATACGGGCAGCAGCCGCAATAAATCAAAACATTTGTTGATGTCGGTATCTTACTCAGTTCTTGCTGGAATTTAGCAAGATTCTTTTCATCTTTTACCATTCCTATGTCAATTGAATTGGGAATGATAGCTCCCGGGCCTACACTAAATATTATAGGCAAATCCTTATTTGCTTTAAGTGTTGCAGCTAGTTCAGCAGGTGGTGTAAGTTGATCACTCGTCCAATTCTCAGGATTTTGTGCGGAAGAATTATTGCATGAAATTATTATTAATAAAAAAAGGCAGTATTGAAGTATCCGGATATTTTTCATAAAATTTAATTTAATCAAAAATAAGAAATGCAAAGAACACGCTCTCTCAACAAATCCTTACCTCTTATAGCATTCTATCTTCGATGAAAAGGTTTTGAAAAGAATCTGTCTACAATTTTATTAAATTCATCTTTATGTTCAATTAGAGTTCCGTGTCCTGAATCCGGAACAATCCATAAATAAGCAAGCGGTATATTTTTATAAATCTGTACCGTATGCTCAATATTAATCACATCATGATCGCCGCCAATAATTAATGCAGGGCATTTAATTGCGTGTAATGCTGCTAAAGGTATATTGGGTTGAAACCAATCGAGCAGGAATAATTTCCAGGCATTTTTTTCAGCCTCAGTTCTAAACGTTTTATTTTTTGAAGACTCATAATAAATTTTATCTTCTTTCCAGCCGGATGGATCTAATGCCGTTGAATCGGGCCGTAAATTTGCCCCGGTCGAAGCGAGTTTTATTACTTTTTCAGGATATCGCATTGCCAGCAACAACGCATTAATACCTCCATCGCTCCAACCTAAAACATAAGCGGAATCGATGTGGAGCGCATCCAGCAGCGCTGCCTCATCATCGGCCATCATTTCAAAACTCAGGGAATCGTTCAGGTCTTTTGATTTTCCTTGCGAACGACTATCGGCAATAATTACTTTATATTTCTTAGAGAAATAAGGAATATTATTTTCGAAGCTGGCAATGCTTCCTCCATTACCATGAATCATTAATAAAGGCTTACCGCTACCATAAATTTCACAGTAAATTTTAATTCCGCGAATAGTATAATATTTACCGGCTTTAGGATTATTCCCGTATTGAACTTTACTATTTTGGCCTAAAGCAGTAACTATAAGTAATAGAAAAAAAATGATAGAGGAAATATTTTTCATCTTAATAAATAATAAAAATAAAAGTAAGTATAATGTCGTTTTTATTCTTTAAACCATTTTACCCAACGACTCTTATCCGAATAATTTCCACTTCAAATTCCTACTTGTCTTTTGATTTTTTAAAAATATGCAAAAGCTCGGGCTTAAACTGGATGTTGCCATCCGCTCCTGGCCTGCCTCTGAGATATAGGCTGGCACCGGCCCTTTTATCAATGCCTTTATTTACGGGGCTATAGTCTGCATCGCGTTTTCTTAGATTGCTCAACGGAATCTGGATACTCATATCTGAATTTCCCTTCGTGCTATAAACACCTTCCACATATATTGACAATACATTGGATTGAATTTCCATCCGGTTAATCTTAATTTCCCGGTTCTTTATTGTTAAACTGTCTTTTAATTCAGCAAAGCGAATACTATCAAAATCCCTGTTCTTAAAAATAAATGATTGTATTTTTTTTACAGGTTCAAAATTATTAAGCGCCCCGTTTTTTAATGAAAAATTTACAAAACTCTCTACGCTGTTGGGATAAACTTGCCCCTCATCATTTAGAACAAAATCTGCGTTTACTTCAGCCGTTAGTTTGCCTTCAATGTTTTCAGCACTTATTCCATTTTGGCCGAAATTATTAAATGCAGAAAATATTTTGTTTACATCAACATTATCTAATGATGCGTTAATTTTTGCGGGATGATCATTCTCTTTATTATTAACAAGCGAGCCTTTAAGATTGATATGTCCACCTGCATGATCCATGCTTACATTATTAATCTGGTACCGGTTATCAACCAAAGTAACGTGGGCAGTAAAATTAGAGGCCTCAAACTTTTTAAAAATAAGATTTGGCGTCCTTAAGTTTACATTCAAAATACCTTTTGCCAATACATCATCAATACTGGATGAGAGTTTATCTAACTTAGGTTTTGAAGCATTGCGGGTACCTGTAACTTTTGATGTCGGTTTTAATAAATAAAGAAAAGAGGCCATATTGAGCGAAGGCGAATAAATATTCCAATCAATAACTGCCTTGTTGGGCTCGGTAGTAAGAAGCGTAATCAGGTTTTTTGCCTCACCATTCATTATAAATTTGTTGTTCAATACATCGCATTGAAGATTTTCAATTGATACATCAGAATTTTTAAATTCCAGCAGCCCGTTAATATTTTTTAAGGTTACATTTCTGGGTGTGTACAATACGTTGCCCTGCTTAAATGACACCTTGCCATTTACAAAAGAGTTGGTATTATTATTTTTTTCTAACGGTCCTTTGTAAGTCAGTTCTATCAAACCATCGCCTGCCTGCAATTGTATATAGTTACTCACTATTAGTTCGTTTAATTTTGTAAGCGGAAATGCCGAAGTGAGATCGCAGCTTACAACCGGCTGAGACAAATTAAGTATTTCAATATGGCTTGAAGAAACAGGAAACTCGTTCCACATTGCAGTAAAATTGCTGATGCTTATTTTTGAATTTGGATCCCGCCTGGGTTTACCGGCAATAACTTCGTTAGTGTAATAGCCTGTAAAGGAAGCATTATCAAAATTGAGTAACGGGGTTTTCAACTGTGAGTGTGCAACATTCCATTTTACAACGATCAAAGGATCCTCACTATTCAAAAACCCCCTAATATTTGCATCGGCATCTAATTTTTGATCCATAGTTACGACAGATAGTGCACTATCGGTTTTTGCTGGTAACAGCGACTTTGCAAAATCATAAAATATCTGCCGCGTATGTACTCTAAGGCTGAACTGAGGATCTGGATTTACAAGATCGAACCTGCCCGTCATATTAAAGCGTTGCTGGTTTATTTCTATATCGGTACTGTC
Source organism: Ginsengibacter sp. (assembly GCF_057362405.1). Classification (NCBI taxonomy): domain Bacteria; kingdom Pseudomonadati; phylum Bacteroidota; class Chitinophagia; order Chitinophagales; family Chitinophagaceae; genus Ginsengibacter; species Ginsengibacter sp. Next base: position 33,203 of record NZ_JBMQQG010000205.1, on the reverse strand, counting down.
AAACTGTAATTGTTGTAACTTCTTATCGAACCTCACCTTAAAATCTCCTTCAAACTTTTTCCCTTTAATAAAACTTCCATTCGATAACTTAAATGCCAGGCTATTAACCAGAATGTTTGCTTTTGAAGAAAAGTAAGTTGTGTTTTCTTCGTCATCCAATTTAAGCTTTAAACTATTTACCATACCGTCTAACAATTTTTCTCTTAACCTGTCGTCAATAGTTATCCTCATATTTTTTAGCCCGGCAGATTTTAACTGCAGTGGTTCACGCGTCGCTTTATTTCCCGCCCCTGACGAATTACTTTTTGGTTTCAATAAATAAGCATTAGTATAGCCAGTAGTGTCGGTAAACAAATAGAGCGATGCACCTTCAATCCGTATTCCATTGACGGCAGATTTTTTTTCAATAACCCTTAATATGCTTAGCAGGACATATACTTCGTCTGCTTTTAAAAAAGGGTGATGATGCCGGGCAAACATGGTATCTGTTACTAATACCTTATGAAGTACAACAGCGGCGTTAGGAAAGTTGCTAAAGAAGCTTAGCTCAACATCTCCAATTGAAACATTACCATTTATTTTTTTCCCAATTTCATCAGTAACATTTTTTATGATAGACTTTTTATTAACTGAAATATAAATGAAAGCAATGATACATAAAAGGACAAAGACACCCAATATTATTGCTAGCGCCTTCATGGCGTATCTTAAAAATCTTGTCAACAACTGAATTGAATTTATTAATATTGATTATCTTCTGACTATACCTTCCATTACAGAGATGGTGCCAAAAAGCCAAGGGATTTTATTTTAGTATTTTCGCCTTCAATTATAAAATTAAAAATGGCTACAACGAAAATTACGGTAAAAAGCAATGGCTCATTAAAAATAGAAGGCGATTTTGAAATTGTGGATATAGATGGAAACATTTACGGACTGGCAGGAAGAGAAGCAGTTTCAATTTGCCGATGTGGGCTTTCGCAAACTAAACCGTTTTGCGATGGCTCACACAAAGGGCATTTTGAGCATGACGCCAAAGCTTTTGATTTGCCTCCTAAAAAAAGTGTCAATTAGTTAATACCGTATCCAACACGGTCCTGGAATCTTCTTGGCCCTGCTTTGCTTTCTTTTTAAAAAATCTTCGCAGTAAAAAATTGTGCTGAAGCGCTTCAAGATCTTCATCCAGTTTTTTACTCGCCGATTGCAAATTTTGCAGAGTGCCTTTTATTTTTGTGGCGGATTGTTCATCATTGAGCAGCATGCCGGCTGGAGCATTTTTATTGCTTAAGCCGGCGTTAATAATATTGCCGGTAGTTTTAAGATTTGATATAACCACCTGCGATGAATCGGCTACGCTCTGCAGCCGGGCAACGGTTGCTCTCAATTTGCTGAATATAACGGTGTCAGTAACCAGGTCATTTGCCAAGGAGCCTTTGTCGTTAAGTTTAGCAGTATAAGCTGCAACATTTAATGAAAGTTTATCAAGGTTTTGGGAAGCACGTTTTAATACTAACATCGTTGCATTTAGTTGGTCAGCTAATGTTTCATCGTTCAATAACTTCCCAATAGAACCTTTACCGGCAGCCAGCCGACCCGTAATCAATTTAAAATCGTTTGTAATAGCCAGTATGTTGTCGTTATTCTTCGAAAGCGTGTTCATCATTGCATCGGTACTTAGTAATTTATCGCTACCAATTACATCGCCTGCGGCAATTTTTTCGCCACCGGCTGTACCGCCGTATATCTCAATTATTTTATTACCAATTAAACCATCTGAGCCTAGTTTTGCCTTTGCGTCTTTCGGGATAAATTTTACAGATACATTTTCGATATCAATTTCTACTTCCACCTCGCCGTTTTCCTTTAAACTTACTTTTCTTATGGTTCCCACTTTCACTCCTGAAAACCAAACATTATTTCCTTTCTGAAGCCCGTTTACATTTCGAAAAAAAGTTTTAATGGTTATTGATTTTTCAAAAGTTTTATGTTGGGAACCGAGAGTAAGTACGGTTATTATAAAAATAGTAACCCCCAGGAAAACAAATATTCCCACTATTACTGCTCGTGAAGCGCCGGTAGATTTCATTTGAGTATTTTTATTTTACTAATGAAATTCGTTACATCATCCTGCAATGTTATAACACATTTCATCATTGGTCGATAAAATTATATTTATAAAAGTTCTGTATCCTCTCGTCATCTGTATTAAAAACCTCGCCAAATGTACCTTGCTTTATAAACTTTCCCTCGTGCAACATAGCAATTTTGTCGCCGGTAGATTTAGCGCAGGTAAGGTCGTGCGTAATTATTATTGAGGTTGTATTAAACTTATGCCTTACCAGGTTAATAAGGTTATTGATTTCAATACTCGTAATCGGGTCAAGGCCTGAAGTTGGCTCATCATACAACATTATTTGTGGCCGCAAAATCAAGGTGCGTGCAATACCAATTCTTTTTCTTTGCCCCCCGGAAAGCTCGGACGGCATTTGATTAATCGTTTGTGACAATCCCACATCGCTAAGCACAGACTCAATTTCATGAGATACTTCCTTTTTAGATAAATGTCTTGCATTTCTAACCAACGGGAAAGCCAGGTTTTCCCTTACAGTCATGCTATCATACAAGGCGCTATTTTGAAAAGAAAATCCTACCTGCATGCGAAGCTCCCGTAATTCGCGGTCCTTTAATTTATCTACTTCTTTACCTAAAACTTCTACCAGACCGCTATCAGGCTTTAATAAACCACAAATAATTTTTATGAGTACAGATTTCCCCGTTCCTGATCTCCCAAGTACCACTACGTTTTCTTTACTGTGAACTTCCAGGTCCACTCCCTGCAATACCTGGTTATCCCCAAATGATTTATACAAATCCCTAACATTAATCAATACTTCGTCATGATAAATATTATTAGTTTCAATTTCCATTTATGGTCTAAAGCTGTTTGTAATCTGAACAATTAATATCTCTTCTACAAATATCAGGAACATAGAAAGTACTACCGATGCATTTGCTGCCCTGCCCACGCCTTCTGTTCCGTTGGAAGCATGAAACCCCTTATAACAACCAACGATACCTATCGTAAATCCGTAGACGATACTTTTTACTAACGAAGAAAATATATCAAGAAAAGAAATCTGCTCAAAAGCAGCCTGGAAGAATGAAGTAAAACTCGTCATTTCGTTTTGGTGAACGTTTAGATAAGCACCCAACATGCCAACAAAACCTGTATAACACATGAGCATGGGCATCATGAGTGTAGTAGCCAGCACACGGCTCACCACTAAAAATTTAAATGGATTAACTGCCGATACTTCCATCGCATCTATCTGCTCGGTAACTTTCATGGAGCCTAATTCTGCTCCAATGTTAGATCCAACTTTTCCGGCAGCAATCAAGGCGGTTACCAATGGAGCTAATGCACGTATGATTGCGATGGCGACAAGAGAAGGCAGCCATGATGTGGCACCAAATTGCGACAGAGAGGGTCTCGATTGTTTCGTAAATACAAGGCCTGTTATAAACCCGGTTAGTGTAATCAAAAAAAGTGACCGATAGCCCACTTCATAGCATTGCCTGATAATTTCCCTAAGTTCGTAGGGCGGCCTGAATACTTCCTTAAAAAAACGTAATACAAATTGCAATGCATCATTTAAACCAATAAAAAAACTATCGATTTTTTTTGTGATAACATATTTCCCCGGCTTTTTAAAATACATAACTGTTTTATTACATTCAAAATTGTATCCAACTTATTTACAACTGGCATATGAGGGAACAAAGATGGTGCAAAGATGAATAAATATACTGTGGCCGAATTCATTTTTCAAAAAAATGAGTTACAAAAAATATTGATGATAATAAAAAAGCCCCGAATAACGGGGCGATATATTGAGTATTCAAAAAGATATTGTGGAAATTTATTACCGATAGTTACCTGCTTATAAGTGCCTGGATCTTTCCTTCACGTGGCGAATTTGCCTTTCTCTTTCTCTTTCAAGTGCACGTATAGCTACTTTTTTTTGATGACGTCTTAGTGTCCAATCATTCTGGATAGCTCTTATTTTGCTGTCATACTCACGGTTTATTTTCATTATTAAAAACCCCCGGTCTTTAATAAACGGCTTTCCATGTTCGAAATGGCCGTTCTGATTATAAGTCGTATTATCATCACGGTGACCAGGATGGTATTGCGCGAATGATGCTGTAAATGCGCCCAAAGAAATTAAAAGAGTAAATAATTGTTTCATGGTTTCTTAATTTATTTCGTTAGTGAATCTTGTACTGCCAATAGTAGTTTTTTAGCTATTGTAAACCCATCCAAAATTAGAAGGGGCGGCAAAGTTCCAGAACTGTGAGCCAAAGAACTTTTGAATTTGTTTAATAGTTTTCATCGTTATAATTTTTAATTGTTTAAAATGTGTTTCTGTAATATGAGATATTGATTCATCGCTGAGGTTTAAAAAATGAAATGTTAATACAAATAATAAAAACTATTATGGATAGACGCATTTAAATAACCACGAAACTTTTTTCATAAATGATTACCGCATATAATAGCAAATACTGTTATGCCTAGACGAAAACTAAAGGCATCAAAAAAGCCCGTTGCCGGGCTTATTGATATTCTGATGTTTGAGAGGATTAGTGCTTGCGATTATCTGGTTGCTTTTCACGATCATTAAAAGCCGCATTAAATTTGCTGTTGAATTTTGCATTCACGGCAGCAATTTGTTGATCCTTTTCTTTCTCAGCTTTTTGAATCAATATTCTTTTTTCACTCTTCTTAATACGACGATTGCTAACGATTGATTTTGCCTTCAAGTTAAAATTGCCGTTGATCTTAGCAATTTGCATATCTCTTTCTCTTGCAGAAAAAGTATAAAGGTTATCGCGGTGACTATCGATTTTTTTATACTCATTATTGGTAACATACCGGTTACTTCTTTTGTCTTTAGTTGAATGGCCGCTTTGTGCGAAAGAAGCTGTAAAAGCACCAACAGAAAGTAATAATGTAAAAATCTTTTTCATAATTGCATTTTTTAATTGTTTAAAGACGTTTCTGTAAATGAGATGCTTTTATTTCTGCCACCCATTACAATTAAATGTTAATACGCCCACGGCATCGGTGAAAGGCTGGCTGGTTCTAAACTTTCTTTGAAAGGTGACATTTTGCGGCTGATATCGAGGCACTATAGCTTTGATGCGATTATTTCTGCTTTCGTAACGCAAACGCATACCCTAAACAAATGGTAACTGCTCCAGCACAAATCGATAAAACCTCATACGTTTTTTCATGCATTGGGTCGGGTTATCATGCTATTTAGCACCTGCATAATTATTGAATAATTCATTTATGTGGTATTGCTTTAAACTATTCGTAATATAAATAATTTTGGTGGCTTAGTTTGTACAAGACGTCCATAAATATTCCATTCGGCCGTCAGCCACCTTAGGCGTAAAATCTTCTGTGATCAAATGTTGAAGATTCTAAAAAGTCATTTATATTTACTTATCTTATTAAAAACTAGCCTTTCCTTCGTTAATATCGTGTATCGTATTTACGCAAAGAAATAGAACGCCTGTCCCGACAAATAACTGTTCTATAAGTATGAGTAAAAATCAAAATTTCGTCTGCCGAAACAAAACCATTATGAGATTTAAATGGTTGCTTAATGTCTTATTAGTCCTCGCTTCTTATTCAATTGCAGCGCAAAGTGAATCAGAAAAAGGGCTTCCCTTTATCACAAATTATCTCGCCAAGACATACCAGGCGCTTCCCCAAACCTGGTGCATTCAGGAGGGCGAAAGTGGAATTATGTATTTCGGCATACAAAGCTATGTACTGGAGTATGATGGATTAAAATGGAGGAAGATAACCGTTGGCAATTCACCATCTACCGTGGTGAGGGCAATGCCCAAAGATAAAAACGGCGTTATATATTACGGAGCCTATGGCGATTTAGGATATCTTGGAAAAGACAGCCTGGGACAAATGAAAACCATATCCTTGCTCGACGATATACCAAAAGCTAACCGGAATTTTTTGGATATATGGTCTGCTTATGCTGCTGACAACGGAATTTATTTTCAATCCCGCGAATACATTTTCAGGTTAAGCAATAATAACACATCTGAAAAGAGGACCGTGAAAGTTTGGAAACCTCAAACCAAATTCATGTATTCCTTTTACGTGGACGGTAATTACTATGTCCACCAACAGGGATTGGGGCTTTACAAAATGATCGACGATTCATTGGTTTTAGTTCAGGGTAGTGAATTCCTTGGCAAAGAAAGAATGCAGGTAATGTTGCCATACCCGCCCGGGCCGAATAATGAAAAACAATACCTCATCGGGATGTTTTACAGTGGCCTTTACATTTATAATGGGAAAACGTTTCGGCCATTTTCCACCAAAGCTGACGTTGTTTTCAAATCAGGGACACTTCTATATAAAGGCCTGCAATTGAAAAATGGGGATTATGTATTGTTAACAACAGGTAAAGGCTTTGTGATAATAGATGCAGCTGGAAATTTGATAGAAAAAATAAACAGGGATGTAGGATTACAGGACGAATCAATTTACAATTCCTTCGTTGATTCAAGAGGTGCATTGTGGCTGGCACTGGATAATGGAATATCGAGGGTGGAAATATCTTCACCGCTTACCAAATTTGCTTTGCAGTCCGGCATAGGTACCGGTGTTCTTACCATGCGAAGGTTTGGCGGCACCATATATCTTGGCACCACCAACGGCCTTTTACAATACGACAGCACTAAAAAGTTTTTTGCGGCTGTTCCGGGAATCCCTCAAAACCAAATATTTAATATTTTAAGAGATGGCGACGAATTGCTCGTAGCCGGCGACGGACTCTTTGCGATAAAGGATAAAAAAGTTACCACCATTAGGCCTTCAGTTAGCGGTGATCTCACTTTATCAGGATTATACATCCCACGGAAAAATCGTGATTTACTGATTGGGGGTGGCCCTTTTGGCGCCGTTGTCTTTACCCGCAAAAATGGCAACCAGCCCGGGGCAGAACCAACGGCCTGGCACTTTGGTGGTAATATCCCTGGCATAACAGAGCAGATCTGGTCATTTTCAGAGAATAGTTCAGGAAAAATATGGGCCGGCTCTGCAAATGGAATTGTATACAGAATTACTCCCGTTATTGATAATGCCGGAAACCTGGATAAGGCAAAGACGCTTGTTGAAACTTTCAGCGCTAAGCAAGGTTTGAAAGATGCTGTTGGAACTGTTACTACTATTAAAGGCAAAAGCTATTTTAATGCTGATACTTTATTATACACTTTCGATGATCAGCAAAACCGTTTTGTTCCCGACTATACATTTGGGAAGTTCCCAAAAGGCAGTTCTGCGAGCCAATTTGCAATTGAAGAAGATTCAAGCGGCAGGGTGTGGATCAGGGTTGGAAGAGAAACTCTGTTGGCAACACCAAAGCCAGGAGGGGGCTACACCCTTGATTATTCTCAATTAAAACCAGTTGCAGAATTTACTGTCCAGGATTTTTATCCCGAGAAAACCGGGATCTTATGGCTTTGCACTACAGACGGGTTGATACGGTATGATGAAAATCTTGAAAAAGATTTTGATGAGTCTTTCCAAACCGTATTAAGACATATTGAGGCGGGAAAGCGATCTATAAGTGTTGACTTAACTTCCAATCAAAAACCGGTTTCAATTTATTATAAAAACAATACGTTACGGTTTGAATATGCAGCGCCTTTTTTTGAACAGGAAGAGAAAACACAATATCAGACTTGGTTAGAGGGCTTCGAAAAAGGATGGTCGGATTTTGATAATAACTATTATAAAGAATACACCAACCTGCCATCGGGAGAATATCACTTTCACGTGCGGGCTAAAAATGTTTATGATAAAATAAGCAAGGAAGCGGTTTTCAGTTTTACTATTAACCCGCCCTGGTATTTTACGTGGTGGGCTTATGTACTTTATGCATTGGCTGCATTTTTAATTATCTATTTATTCATTAGTTGGAGAATAAGAAAGTTAAAAGAACAACATGCTGAACTTGAAAAAACAGTTGAAGAAAGAACATCACAATTAAGCCAGCGTGTCGGGGAACTTTCAGTAATAAACAGCGTGCAGGAAGGGCTGGTAGCGCAAATGAACATTGACCAGATTTATACGTTGGTAGGTAATAGAATCAGGGATCTCTTTGATGCACAAACTGTAGTGATACGAACCTATGATCATAAAAATCAAATAGAAGAATACCCATATGCCATTGAAAAAGGCAAACGGCTTTCGATAAATCCAAGAGCGTTTGATGAATTCACGAAACATCTTATAAGCTTAAGAAAACCCGAGCTCATCAATAACCATTTCAAGGAATACATTAATCAATTTTCCAGTGAAGAAAATCTGGAAGGTGAAATCCCAAAATCGGCTTTATTTGTGCCAATGGTACTTGGCGATGTTGTAATCGGAAATTTAAGTTTGCAAAATGTAGATCATGAAAATGCGTTTTCAGATTCTGATGTCAGTTTGATTTCTACATTATCCAACAGTATGAGTGTGGCACTAGAAAATGCCCGGCTTTTTGACGAAACAACGAGGTTGTTAAAAGAAACAGAACAACGTACCGCCGAACTTTCCGTTATAAATAGTGTGCAGGAAGGCTTAGCAAGAGAACTGAACATGCAATCCATTTATGAACTGGTAGGTGACAAATTAAGCGAGGTGATGCACACATTGGATATTGATATTCGTCTCTTTTCACCGGAAACTAACCAGGTATTCTTTCCATATATGCGTGATCATGGGACGAAAATTGAAGTGGCTCCCATCTCCATGCGGGGAATGTCAAAATATGTTTATGAAACCCGTCAACCCCTGATTATTAATGAAGGGCTTGAAAAGCGAATGGTTGAACTGGGATCTACTTCGATACCGGGTACGCAAATGGAAAAATCATTCATGGCAGTACCTATCATAGTCGGCAATAATGCGCTGGGCATGGTGAGCATGAGCAATTATGAAAAAGAAAATGCTTTCAGTGATTCCGATGTACGCTTGCTCCAAACTGTGGTATCGGCTATGAGCGTGGCACTCGAAAATGCAAGATTATTCGATGAAACCACCCGCCTCCTTAAAGAAACAGAACAGCGCACGTCTGAACTGGGTGTTATTAACAGCGTGCAGGAAGATCTCGTAAGAGAGATAGATGCGGCATCTATTTTTAATCTTGTTGGAGACCGCATCTGCAGCTTGTTTCCCGAAACACAAACTATGGTTATTCGCACATTTGATCGCGAAAACGGCCTTGAACATTGGCAGTATGCTATAGAAAAAGGGGTTAAGTTAAAGAACGACCCCCAACCATTAATTTGGGCCAACAAACAACTATTGGTTACGAAGAAGCCAATGCTCATTAATGACAATTATCTTGAAACGGCAAAAAAATTTGGGGGTTCCGGAGTTTCCAAAGGGCAGCCTCCCAAGTCAGCAATATTTGTCCCGATGATAGTAGGCGAGGAGGTGAAAGGTTCTTTAAGCCTGCAAAACGTAGATAAGGAACATGCGTTTTCCGAAGCCGATGTTCGTTTACTCACAACCGTTACCAATAGTATGAGCGTTGCCGTTGAAAACGCAAGACTATTTGATGAAACCGCCCATCTTCTTGCACAAACAAAACAAAGGGCTTCCGAACTGAGCACTGTCAACAACATCAGTAAAGCTCTGGCTTCAAAATTAGATGCTCATGACCTTATAAATTTAGTTGGCGACCAGTTGAAAGAATTGTTTAATGCGAACATTGTTTACCTGGCATTGTTAAACAAAAAAACAAATATTATAAATTTCCCTTATCAATACGGTGATAACATGCCATCCATGAAATTGGGTAAAGGCCTTACTTCGAACATTATTTTAAAAGGCGAACCCCTCCTTATAAATAAGGGCGTAGATGAACAAACCGACCAGTTAGGATTACAACGGGTTGGCATACCCGCAGCTTCGTACCTGGGCGTTCCCATTCCCGTAGGGGATGAAATGATTGGCGTATTGAGTGTTCAAAGCACCGAGCAGGAAAACAGGTTTAATGAAAACGATTTACGCCTGCTTTCTACCATTGCTTCTTCTGTAGGAGTCGCTTTAAAAAATGCCCAGCTGTTCGAAGATGTCCAGCAGGCCAGGATGGAAGCTGAACAGGCAAGTAAAATTGCAGAAAAAGCCAACGAGGCAAAAAGTGCGTTTCTCTCCACCGTTAGTCATGAACTAAGAACGCCGTTAACCTCCGTTTTAGGTTTTGCCAAAATAATTAAGAAAAGACTGGAAGAAAAAATATTTCCAATGCTGGACAAAACTGATTCCAAAACGGAAAAGACAGTTGACCAGGTTTCTGAAAATTTGAATGTCGTAATTTCTGAAGGTGAGCGGCTAACACACCTCATAAACGATGTACTTGACCTGGCCAAAATTGAGGCCGGGAAAATGGAATGGAACCAGGAGAATGTATCGCTGGTCGAAGTTATTGAAAGAGCGGCAGCGGCCACTACTTCCCTTTTTGACCAAAAGGATATCAAGCTAATAAAACATATTGAAAACGATGTGCCAACCATCATTGGCGATACCGATAAACTTATCCAGGTTGTAATTAACTTATTCTCTAACGCGGTAAAATTTACGGACGCCGGTTCTGTTGACTGCACTTTATCTCACACTAATGATGAAGTAATTGTTAACATTACCGATACAGGCATTGGCATTGCAAAAGAAGATTTTGGAGCCGTATTCGAGCAATTTAAGCAGGTTGGCGGAGATACACTAACGGACAAGCCTAAAGGCACCGGTTTAGGTTTACCAATTTGCAAAGAAATAATAGAACATCACGGCGGACGCATCTGGCTCGAAAGTGAAGTGGGTAAAGGAAGCACCTTTTCATTTGCGTTACCGCTTGTTCCAACAGGAAGGAAGACACAGGATACGCCGATTCACTTAAATGAATTGATGAAACAATTGAAAGAACAAATGGTTTTTTCAAGAATTAAAACAGATGGCAAAAATGCAACAATACTGGTAGTTGACGATGATGATTCTATCCGGTCATTATTACACCAGGAGTTGAGCGATGCCGGCTATATTATTGAAGAAGCGAGAGATGGAAAAATGGCCCTGGAAAGCATCCGTAAAAATCGCCCCGATCTCATTATACTGGATGTGATGATGCCCGAAATAAATGGATTCGATGTAGCCGCCATTCTAAAAAATGATCCGCAGACAATGGATATTCCAATTATTATTTTATCCATTGTACAGGACAAGGCAAGAGGTTTTCGTATAGGCGTTGACCGTTATCTTACCAAACCCATCGACACCGTGCAATTATTTGAGGAAGTTGGCAATTTATTAGAGCAGGGCAAGTCGAAGAAAAAGGTGATGGTAGTTGATGAAGATACTTCAGCAGTACGCTCTTTAACGGAAGTGTTACAGGCCAAAGGATATATTGTTGTTGAATCAGACGGAAAAGAATTGGTAGAAAAGGCAATCTCAACACAGCCTGATATCATCATTTTGAATTCGGTTGTGTCAGACAAAAATGAAATTGTTCAATCACTACGTTTCGAAAAAGGATTGGAAAATGTATTGTTTTTAATTTACCAGTAGTGCTTATCAAAAAATAAATTCGAAAAAAAACTAAAAGCTTTAATTTAAAACTAATCGATTTAATGGAACAGAAAATTTTGATTGTAGACGATGAACCTCACATAAGGATGCTGATTGAACAAACGCTGGAAGAACTGGAAGACGATGGGGTAGAGTTTTTAACTGCAGAAAACGGGGAGATCGCATTGCAGATTATTCAGAAGGAAAAGCCTCAATTGGTTTTCCTGGATGTAATGATGCCTAAAATGAATGGCATGGAAGTATGTAGAAAAGTAAAAAAAGAACTGCAACTTTTCGATGTTTTTATCGTTTTACTAACTGCGAAAGGGCAGGAACTGGACAGGCAAAAAGGAGCTGAAGTAGGTGCTGATATTTATATGACCAAACCTTTTGACCCTGAAGCCATTTTAAGCAAAGCAAGGGAAGTACTGGGTTTGCAATAACACCTTTTTGGCAATTCATTCTTTTATAAAACTATGGCAAGGGTAACGCTCAAAAGCATTCTTTCGAAAAAAAATAATGTTTCTCCATTGGTGAATTCCCTCATTGAGCAGATGAATGCACACATAAGTATAGAAGACGAAAAAGGAGTTGTGTTATGCGGCACCACCGGCGTAATGTCCACATTCAATCACCCCGTTAACCTTGACGATGAAATTATCGGATGGGTAAAAGGTGATGAAAAAGCCATACACATCGCAGACCTGCTTACACTCCTGGCGCAAAGAGAATTTGAAAGAAAGACACTGGGCAGTGAAGTCCTCGTGTTGTACCAGGAAGTAAATATGGTATTCAATTTTTCTGATAAACTGGCGCAGGCAATCGGGCCGGTGGCCATATCACAGTTAGCCGTAGACGAAGCAATGCACCTCATTCATTCAAACAGCGGGCTCGTTGTATTGTGGGATGAAGCAACCATGCAACTACAAATACCCGCAACGGCAGGTGAGCCCCTGTTTGATACGGAAAAAATAACCAGCCATGCAGATCTTTTATTAAGAATTGGCTTAAGCGGCCAGTCAGAAATATTGAGTGATCTTTCCGCCCTTAGAGATGAGGGAATCATTGGTTCCGATGTTCATTCACTTATTTACTCAGCGCTTAAAGTGAAGCATCGAATTATGGGTGCTATTATCCTCGCCGGAAATAAACAAATGCAATATGCCGCTTCAGACCTGAAATTTCTTACTACGCTGGCGCTGCAATCATCGTCTGCAATTGAAAGCGCCTTACTACATGAAAAGAATTTAAAAGAGGCCCGTGAGAGAGAAGAAGCCATGAGGCGGGTTTATGAAATAACTGCAAAATTTGTTCCGTATGAGTTTATTGGTTCCCTGGGACATAATATAATTACTGATGTAAAATTGGGCGACCAGGTTGAAAAAGTTGTTACCGTGCTTTTCACAGATATAAGAGATTATACCACCATATCGGAACAAATGACCCCGGAAGAAAACTTTCGCTTTGTAAATGCGTATAATGAAAGAATGGGGCCCATCATTAGAAAGCACGGTGGGTTCATCAATCAATACCTTGGAGACGCCATCATGGCACTTTTTCCGGCGAGTGCTGAAAGCACTTTGTCGGCGGCAATAGAAATGCAACAGAATATTCATGAGTTCAATATCATGAGAAAAATCAATCAGTTACCTCCAATAAGAATGGGCATTGGCATGCATACCGGGCCGCTCATTATGGGCATTACCGGCGATAAAAACCGCTTAGATGCAACAACCATTTCTGATGCCGTTAATACCGCTTCGCGAATAGAAAGCCTTACGAAATATTATAAAGTAAAAATATTGCTCAGCGAAATTACTTTGCAACAAATACAACATCCCGAAAATTTCCACTTGCGATATCTCGGCAAAGTGCAGGTAAAAGGGAAGCAATCCTCTATTGGTATACACGAATGTTTTAGCAGCGATAGCGAAGAACAAATACTTAAAAAAGAAAAAACACTCACTACTTTTAATGAAGGAATGTACTACTATTTGAATAGGGCATTTGGAAATGCTGTAAAAGCTTTCGAATCCATAACTGATACCAACCCTGCGGACCTTACTGCACAATTTTTCCTGGACAATTCAATAAGTTTTTTACAAAATGGAGCTCCTGAAAACTGGTCAGGAGTTTTGGAAATGGTCAAGAAATAAAACCGGATCTTTTAACTGTTGCGGAAAAATCCTGCAATGTATTATTTCCCTTTTCGTGTGGAACCTAACCTATATGCATACCCTAAAGAAACAGTGCCGGCTCCCGTATTATTTTTACCATTAGCTGTTCCTTTTTGAATATTTAAAAATCCATAATTAAATCCGCCTTCAATAAAAATATTGCTCTTACCCATAAGATAACTTATACCTACATTTCCCTCAACTCCAATGTTGGTTTTATTTAACTGACTTTTTATATCATCTGTAGCGTCGAAAGATTGCGCACTTTGCGTAAGGGGCTGTTGTCCGCCCGAATCTCCATAAATATTACTCGAACCCGATGTTACCTGCTTTGCGGAAAGCAGAAAGCCAACAAATGGACCTGCATCAATATAAATTCTTACGGGCGACATGGGTTTTAAATTCCAGCCAAACTTGGCTAACAGAGGAATCAAAAGATAGTTAAGCTTTGCCTCACTTTTAAAATCGGCATATAAGTAAGTTGGAGCAGGGCCCGGCTGGAAATAAGCCGCATAATCCGGTGGTGTAGGAAACGCCTGTAATCCGCTTTTTTTCCCGCCCTGTGACGAATACTCGATCATTGGCTGAATAGAGAATATTTCAGATATTGTAAATTCCCCAAAAATTCCAAAATCGGGGCCAAACCTTGATTTGTAACCGGTATTGAGCGGATTGTTATTGGAGCCCCCGGCAGAGAGATTAGGAATACTTATACCACCCCTTGCCCCCAATGAAAACTTTTGTGCAAATGAGGATGAGAAAATGAACATTGTAAACAGCGATAATACCAACTTAAACATACTTTTCATACAAGCCGATTTTAAAAGGTTTTTACGAAAACATATTATAACTAAAGTTAAGATAAACCACGGCTCGAAAAGTAAATTATCTGTCAATAATTTCCTTGATGGGTAGAATATCTTTTGCAAAAGAAATTACACCTTCATACCTAAACCAGACAGGATAAAGAGAAAACTCAATCATTAAAAAATGTTGCTTCGAAACAATAACTTTAATAAAGCGTTTGCCGGGGCAGGAACTATTTTCTGCGTATAGCATTAACTGTTATAAATATTTAAACCGCCTGATCGGTTATCAGGTACGGAGTACTACTTAATAAACGAGATGAGGTGAAACTATAATAGTTACTTAATTCCTAGAATTGATGCCTGGCACCAGTTCATTTTAAGTTCATATCTTACGATACAATTATACCCCCGAAAATTTGTCGTATTTTTTATTAATAATTAGCGGTTCTGATATACCGTTTGCTTGTTGAGATACCGTCGTTGTTAACATATTAAGACCACCTTACCGCTTCTGACTTAAATACATTTATGGATTATATAAAAAACAACAAAATCATTGCAGGAAAATACCTGTAAACACAACCCGGAAATGATTCTCATTTTTCTAGAACAGCCGCAGGAAAAATAAACAGGGTGCTTTTTGAAATAAGAAAAATCAAAAAAGTATTGAGGTAAAATTAAAAAACATATGAAAGCAAAATCAATCAAAGGAAATTCTACCGCGGAAATTAAAACTGCTTTGCAGCAGAGTATAAATGACGGCTTCAAACCAACATTAGCCTTTGTCTTTATCTCTATTAAGCAAGATGTTGATGCTGTCTGTACGCTCCTGGCCCAGGAGGGTATACAGATTTTTGGAGCCACTACTGGCGGAGAATTTATTGATGGAGATATAGGCGCCGGTACCATTGCCATCCTGCTGGTAGATATGGATCCGTCCCACTTTATTATCTTACTCGGAGATTACCACGATAAACACCCTGAATCAGTGGCAAGGGAGATGGCGCTAAAAGCAAAAGAACAATTTAAAAAACCCTCGTTTATAATTTCAAACAGCTTTGAACTGGCGAATTCAAATGTCATGGGTGAACCCATCGTCAGGGCAATTGATGCGGTATGCGGAACGGACACGATAATATGGGGAGGTAATGCGGGCGATGATTTCATGTTCAGGGAAACGGTTGTATTCACCAACCATCATTCAACAAAAAGAGGAATTCTGTTACTCGTGTTAAACGGAGAAAAAATTACTGTAAAGGGGCTGGCAGCTTCCGGGCAGAAACCGGTCGGCACAGAAAAAACGATAACCAAAACTGAAGGTGATTGGGTATATGAAATAGAAAATCAACCTGCCGCAGAAATGGTGTTAAAGTACCTGGGACTTAATTTAACACAAGAGGAAGCTGAAACTTTCAATCCTACGGATGCTAACGTTGTGCTAAGCGTTTCCCGCGATAAAGGCGACCCCGTGCTTCGGGGAGTGGGAGTGTTCAACTGGAAGAATAAATCCATATTTATTGTTGGAAGTATCAAAGAAGGAGATAAAATACGTCTCACGTTGCCTCCTGATTTCGATGTGGTGGAAGAAGTGAGTAAAAATGCGGAAAAAATAAAACAGGAACAAATGCCGGAAGCAGATGCGTTACTGATGTTTTCATGTATAGGCAGGCTTAGCCAATTTGGCCCACTGATAGGTGATGAAATAGAGGGCGTCAGAAAAGTCTTCAATGTACCCATGGCGGGGTTTTTTACTTATGGAGAATTTGGCAGAACTAAAAATGGAAACAATGAGTTTCATAACAACACCTGTTGCTGGGCGGCTTTAAAAGAAAAAATATGAACAAGCACCTTCAAAACTTAATGAAGATCCTTCAGCAGGCTGAAGGCCTGGCTGCAGATCAAAAACAAGCAGCTTTACAATCACTAAAGGATGCCGACAAAGAATTGGAGATCTCTGCTTTCAAACTCGAGCGCACCGAAAAGGTGAAGCATACTACAGCTATTCTGTTGGAGGAAACCATTGAAGAACTGGAACAAAAACGTAAAGCAGTTGAACGGCAAAACCGGGAACTGGAAATTGAATCGGCACTTGAAAGAGTACGAACAGTGGCGATGAGTATGCGCACACCCAACGACCTTCCTGACATATGTGAAATTCTATTTGCGGAAATTCAGTTACTGGGTTTTAATGAACTCAGGAATGCGATGATCAATATTTATGAGGATGATAAAACTTATTTTTTAAATTATGATTATGCCCCCGGGCCGGGTAAAACCGTTACCCACATTCCGTATAATTTCCATCCGTTAATTAATAAACAGGTTAGTGAAACTAAAAATGCGGGTGATGCTTTTATTGAATTTTCTTTCGCCGGTAACGAATTAAAAGACTTCAGGGAATTAAGAAAAAATAACGGCGAACAGGATGATCCGAAGCTGGACGACTGTTCTTCCCTGCACTATTATTTTTATTCATTCGGTACCGGCTCTATCGGCATTTCAACATACAATGCTGTTACAGACGAAAAAAAGAACGTACTCAAACGATTCAGAAACGTATTTGACCTGGCCTATAAAAGGTACATAGATATTGCAAAAGCTGAAGCGCAGGCAAGGGAAGCACAGATAGAAGCAGCATTGGAGAGAGTTCGTGCTAAAACCATGGCGATGCATAGCAGTGAGGATGTAGGGGAAACTGTAGCTACTATGTTTAATGAATTTGTAAGATTGGGTATACAAACCAATCGTTGCGGCATTTTAATTTTTAGCGATGATCCCGCTGCTGAAGTGTGGACGGCGAAATCAAATCCTGGCGGGAAAGCTAATTTAATTATTGGTAAACTGGATCTGACGGTTCATCCATTATTACAGGGAATTCATAATTCGTGGAAAAAGAAAGAGACTTTTTACACCTACACAATGGAGGGCAGTGACCTGAGAAATTATTACCAGGCACTCAATGACCTGGAATATTATCCGACAAAGTTTGACATGGAAACATTGCCTGCAAGGGAATTTCATAGCGATTTCTATTTCCCTGAAGGTGCTGTTTTTGCATTTACTCCAGAATTCATTCCTGATGAAACATCCCGGGTAATTAAACGGTTCGCCGCTGTGTTCGGCCAGACCTACCGGCGATATCTTGATCTGCAAAAAGCGGAAGCACAGGCAAGAGAATCACAAATTCAATTGGCATTGGAAAGGGTTCGTGCAAGAACAATGGCGATGCAGCATAGTGATGAACTGAAAGAAGCAGCTGCATTATTATTTCAGCAGGCAAAAGCATTAGGAGTACCCGCTTATAGTTGCGGTTATAATATCTGGGAAAAAGATGATAAGGAATTCACTTCCTGGATGAGTACACAGGATGGAAGTATCATTAACGGTGTTCCAAATATCCCGCTGACTGAAGACGCTAATTTTATCCGCTATGTTGAGTCAAAAGAAAAAGGCGAATCATTTTTTGTTTTGGAACTGCGTGGAGAAAGAATGCAGGAGCATTATCAATATCTTAAAACGATCCCGGCTTTTAAGGCATATTTCGACTACGCAATAAGTGTGGGTTTTGATTTGCCCGAAACACAAATACATTACCTCGCTAATTTTTCGCACGGCAATTTGCTTTTTATTTCATTGGCGCCATGTCCTGAATTTCATGATGTCTTCAAAAGATTTGCCGCGGTTTTTGACCAGACTTATACCCGTTTTCTCGATCTGCAAAGAGCAGAAGCACAGGCAAGGGAAGCCACCAAACAAGCATCCCTGGACAGGGTTCGGGGACAGATTGCCAGCATGCGTTCTACTGAAGATCTGCAACGAATAACACCTTTGATCTGGCATGAGCTCACGATGCTTGGTGTACCTTTCATCCGCTGCGGTGTTCTTATTATTGATGAAGCAAAAGCAGAAGCGCATATCTATTTATCCTCGCCCGATGGCCATTCATTAGCCGTTATGAATTTACCGCTGCAATCAAATACACTTACAGCCAATTCAGTTGATTATTGGCGCAAAGGGCTTGTCTATACAGAGCATTGGAATAAAGAAGATTTTATTCACTGGATGCAGTCAATGATGGAACAGGGGCAGGTGCAAAACCCTGAAACCTACCAGGGTGCCGCAAAACCTCCCGAGTCACTTCACCTTCATTTCGTTCCCTTCACGCAGGGCATGTTGTATGTTGGCAACACCGCTTTGCTTACTGACGATGAAATTGATTTGGTTAAATCGCTGGCAGAAGCATTTTCGATTGCCTATGCCCGTTATGAAGATTTTACCAAACTGGAAAAAGCAAAACAAAGCATTGAAGTAACACTCAGCGAACTGAAAGCGACGCAAACACAATTGATTCAATCGGAAAAAATGGCTTCTCTTGGAGAACTCACCGCCGGTATTGCCCATGAAATACAAAATCCCTTAAACTTCGTCAACAACTTTTCAGAAGTGAATAAAGAACTACTGGCAGAAATGACCGAAGAAATTGAAAAAGGAAATTTTGAAGAAGTAAAACTTCTTGCAAAAGATGTTACCGATAATGAAGAAAAAATAAATCACCATGGCAAGCGTGCTGATAGTATTGTAAAAGGAATGTTACAACACTCACGGTCAAGCACAGGTGTAAAAGAACCAACGGATATTAATGCATTGGCAGATGAATATTTGCGGTTGACATTTCACGGGTTACGTGCAAAAGACAAATCTTTCAATGCAACAATGAAAACAGATTTTGACGCAGGATTGAAAAAAGTAAACATCATTCCGCAGGATATTGGAAGAGTGATTTTGAATTTAATTACAAATGCATTTTATGCAGTGACGGAACAGAAAAAACAGGTTGGAGATGGATACGAGCCAACGGTTACCGTTAGTACGAAACAAAATGATGGTATCGTTGAAATTAAAGTTGCTGACAATGGCAACGGCATTCCCAAAAAAGCATTGGATAAAATCTTTCAACCCTTCTTCACTACCAAACCAACCGGGCAGGGAACAGGGCTGGGTTTGAGTTTGAGTTATGATATTGTGAAAGCGCACGGCGGAGAAATAAAAGTGGAAACGAAGGAGGGGGAAGGAACTGAGTTTATAATTCAATTACCAGTTTAATGAAAAAAATGATAAAAATAATAACCATTTCTTTTCTTCTTGCGTTTACCTGCGGTATTTCATCAGCTCAAAATGCTGAAGGTGTGAAACGCGTTGAAGAAGTAAAGAAGGAATTAATCAATGCCAGAGCTGATACCAGCCAGGTATTGTTAATTGTTGATTTATGTACTGCCTATCAATGGACTAATATTGATTCGCTCAATTATTACAGTAAAGAAGGATTGGAGCTTTCTCAAAAACTAAAATTTGCAAGAGGAGAAGTTCGGATTCTAAATAGCCTGGGCATGTCATTGTCATTTCACGGCAACATTCCGCAGGCACTTGATACACTATTCAAAGCTTTACAATTAGCAGAAAAAAATAATTACTCGCTTGAAACGGCCATTTGTCTTAACAGCATTGGAAGCTGTTACTCTTTTTTAAACGACAAGTCGAAAGCAATTGACTTTACAAGAAAAGCAGAATCAATCAATGAAACCATACAACATACACCACATGATCTTTATTGGAAAATTTATATCGAATTCTGGCTGGGAACAGATTACTCAGATTTAAACAAACTGGATTCCGCAGATATTTTTCTTAAAAAAGCATACAACAATGCTTTCCATCCCGGGTTTACTGATCTGTACAGTATCCGCCCCACGATATTAATGTTTTATGGGGAGCTTTATTTTAAAAGAGGTGATTTTGAAAAAGCTTTTAATTACCTCCACCAGGCTATTGAAACCTATGATGTTTACCAGGATCCGTTTGGAACTGCTGATGCCAGCAGTATCGTTGCCGGTTTTTTCAATGAAGAGAACAACGCTGATTCTGTGATTTTCTATGCAAAAAAAGGGCTGGATGCTTCGCTTAAATTTGATTACCAAACAGGAATACTTAATAACAGTAAGATACTCTCTGATCAATATGAGAAGATGGACCCAAAGCAGGCACTATATTATCTTAAGATAGGACTTGCTGCCAATGATTCTCTTTACGGAGCAAAGAAAATATGGGAACTTCAAAAGACTCTTTCAGAAGAACAACAACATGAGCAACAAATCCGGGATGACCAAATGGAAAAACAAAACCGGCTAAGACAGAACGGATTTTTGGCAGGCCTGGCAGTACTGCTGGTCATTGCATTTATTCTTTTTAGAAATAACCGGCAAAGAAAGAAAGCCAACGTGGTATTGCAGCAGCAAAAAACAAAAGTAGAAAGTACGCTTACAGAATTAAAAGCCACCCAATCCCAACTCATCCAATCCGAGAAAATGGCATCATTGGGAGAACTGACGGCAGGTATTGCCCACGAGATACAAAACCCGTTGAATTTCGTAAATAATTTTTCGGAAGTAAGTAATGAATTGATAGATGAAATGAAAATAGAATTAGCAACCGGCAACCAGCAAGAGGCAATAGCGATTGCTGATGATGTAAAACAAAATCTCGAAAAAATTCTACATCATGGCCAGCGTGCCGATGCCATAGTAAAAGGAATGCTGCAACACTCACGGTCAAGCACAGGTGTAAAAGAACCAACCAACATTAATGCTTTAGCAGATGAATATTTACGATTAAGTTATCACGGGTTAAGAGCAAAAGATAAAAAGTTTGATGCCGAAATAAGAACTGAATTTGATAAGGATATTAACAACATCAATATTATTCCACAGGATATCGGAAGGGTGCTGCTTAATTTATATAACAATGCATTTTATGCCGTGACTGAAAAAGCTAAACAACTAACTAATCGTTACGAGCCAACGATTTCAGTAACTACAAAAAAGATAAATAATAAAGTTGAAATTAGAGTTCAGGATAATGGCAATGGTATTCCTCAAAAAGTAGTTGATAAAATATTTCAACCCTTCTTTACCACCAAACCAACAGGACAAGGAACAGGGCTGGGATTGAGCTTGAGCTATGATATTATAAAAGCACATGGGGGAGAAATAAAAGTGGAGACAAAAGAGGATGAGACAACAGAGTTCATTATTCAACTACCAATAGCTTAAATTGATTGCATGAAATTATTGCTAAAAATTACGGTGCTTTTGTTATTGCCTGCATTTGTTGAAGCCCAGGCCCGGCGCCAGATAGACAGCGCCTATCTTATACTTCAGCATGCAGCGAATGATACTATTCGTATGGGTGCTTGTTCCATGCTGGGAAGTCTATACGATGATATAAACGCCGATAGTGGTATTTATTATTGTAATAAGGGGATAGCCATTGCCGAAAAACTCGACTTGCAATTAAACAAGGCTATGATGATGGCATATATGGCCTGGCCGCTCATGAAGACGGGAAATTATCCCGAGGCTCTTAAGTTAATAAACCAGGGACTTAAAATTACCGAAGATCTTTCCAATGGGAAAAAAGCAGGATATCTGCAAAACGGACAAAGCCTGCAAATGTACCGGCTTAGTGTAATCGGCATACTGTATACAGCCCTTGAGAGCCTTTACGGTTACGCCGGCAACTATGAAAAGCAAATTGCAATTGCCCATGAAGCAATTCCACGTTTGGAAGCCGCAAGAGATACTTTCAACCTTGCCGGATTATACCCTGACATTGGTGACAGTTATCTAAAACTGAATAAGCCCGATTCGGCCCTTTTCTATCAGCACAAGTCACTATATTATTATTCAAAGTTACCTTTTGACGCCAGAAAGTTTGAAGGCGGTACGTATACATCCATAGGCATGATCTACGAGCAAATGGGAAACACTGATCTCGCCAGGGGAAATTATCAAAAAGCGACACAGGTTAGTGAACAGAATAGTAATCCCCGGCTTGCCGGAAATGCATGTCTTCAATTAGCAAAACTTTATCGATCATTGAACAAAGCAGATTCGGCTTTTATTTATGCCAAAAAAGCCCTTGACGCTTTTACACTGGGTGGTTACGAAAAGGAAAAAGCAATTGCCTCCCGGATGATCTCAGATTATTATCACGATGAAAACAATACAGACAGTTCTTTTGCTTATTTAACACTGGCTACATTACTAAATGATAGTCTTGGCAGCATAGAAAAGAAAAGGCTCCAGGAATTCCAGGTGGCAGCATTCAATCAGCAATTAACGTTGCAGCAACAGGAGCAAGAGCGAATTGAAAAAGAGGGTGAACAAAAAACGATTGCCATCATAGCATTGATTGCCGTATTCAGTACTATCGGATTCTTACTTTACCGCAACAATCGTCAAAAGCAAAAAGCAAATCAAACACTGCAAGAGAAAAACAGCCAGATAGAACAAACGCTCAGCGATTTAAAATCTGCCCAGAAGCAACTCATCCAGTCCGAGAAAATGGCAAGTTTGGGAGAACTCACCGCAGGCATTGCCCATGAAATACAGAACCCGTTAAACTTTGTGAATAATTTTTCTGAAGTGAATAAAGAATTGATTGCAGAAATGAGAGATGAAATTGTAAAAGGAAATTATGATGAAGTAAATGCACTGGCCAAAGATGTTGGAGAGAATGAAGAAAAGATAAATCATCATGGAAGACGTGCCGACGCCATTGTAAAGGGAATGTTACAACACTCACGGTCAAGCACAGGTGTAAAAGAACCAACGGATATTAATGCATTAGCTGATGAATATTTAAGATTAAGTTATCATGGCTTGAGAGCAAAGGACAAAAATTTCAATGCCGAAATGAAAACTGATTTTGATAAGTATATTGGCAACATAAATATTATTCCACAGGATATTGGAAGAGTGATGCTTAATTTATTTAACAATGCATTTTATGCGGTGACTGAAAAAGCCAAGCAACAAACCAACGGTTACGAACCAACGATTTCAGTAACTACAAAAAAGATCAATAATAAAGTTGAAATTAGAGTTCAGGATAATGGCAACGGTATTCCTCAAAAAGTAGTTGATAAAATCTTTCAACCCTTTTTTACCACCAAGCCCACTGGGCAAGGAACGGGATTAGGTTTGAGTTTGAGTTATGATATTGTAAAAGCACATGGAGGGGAAATAAAAGTGGAGACGAAGGAGGGAGAGGAGACGAAGTTTATTATTTCATTGCCCGTTATCTGAATTACAGGCTTGTTCGACGAAGAGATTACACTGAATAAACCTCTTATTGCAATCCAATGAAATCTATAAATCCGATTAATTGGCGAGTTAGACAATTACAACATTTTATGAAACAAATAACTGTCAATTAGCTTTGGATCCGAAAAGGCTTGAAGAATGAGTATTCAAAATGATTTGATATAATTTGAACTAATGAACATGGAAACCGAAAAATCCCTGCAATTACAAAAACAGCAACTGGAGCGGAAGCTGGAGCAAAAGGCCATGGTTATAAAGCGGGCGAAACGTAATTTGGAAATCGAGGCCTCACTTGAAAAAGTCCGTTCAATCGCTCTTAGGATGAAGAGGGCAGAAGACATGCCTGAAGTATGTAAAACTATTGCGCTTCAATTGCAATCATTAGGATTAAAAGAAATTCGAAATGTGCAAACGGCAATTTTTTATGAGAACCGAGGCAGTTACATGAATTACGAATATTATGCAAGGCACGATAAAACAGTCATTACAGAAACCGTCTATACCAATCATGAAGTAGCCAGGGCCTTTGCTGCAAAAATGCTCAAAGGCAAGGGGGAATTTTATATTACCCACATCAAGGGCAAAAAAGTAGGAGAATGGCTGGCCTATCAGAAAACAACCAATGTCTTTATCGACCACTACCTGGAAAGCGAAAATTCGCTGAATTATTACTGGTATTCATTAGGGCCTGTTGCTTTGGGAATTTCCACTTATGCTTCATTAAGCAAGGAGGAAATAAATTTATTCAAACGTTTCCTGAATGTATTTGAACTCGCTTATACGAGATACCTGGATATTGAACAGGCTGCAGCCCAGGCAAGGGAAGCCCTCGTGGAACTGGCATTAGAGAGAGTTAGAGCCAGAACAATGGCGATGCAAAAAAGCGAGGAACTTTCGGAAACAGTGTTCATCCTTTTTCAGCAGTTTAAAGAATTGGGTGAAAACCCTGACCAGGCTACCATAGGCATTATAAACGAGGCAGACCGTGCAATTGACTATTGGGTAACGATGTACGGCAACCAAACCAAACGGATGTATAAATTTCCCATTGATGAGCCCAATGTTACCAACAAGATATACCAGGCATGGAAAGAACACAAAAAATCATTGGTGATAACCCTTACCGGGAAGGAGCTTTACGATTTTTCTACCTTCAGGGAAAGCATGGGCGGAGCTGCCTATAACGCCAAAGAAAATAAACGCGTGATCAATGTTGCATTTTTTTCAAAGGGTCTTATCAATGTGCAGTCAAATGAAGTGCGGTCCGCGGAGAGCATCCGCCTGTTGGAAAGATTTGCAGGAGTATTTGAACAAACCTATACCCGCTTCCTCGATCTACAGAAGGCAGAAGCACAGACGAGAGAAACGCAAATAGAGTTAGGATTGGAAAGAGTGAGGGCAAGAGCTATGGCCATGCAAAGTTCTAATGAGTTGTCCAATTTGGTTGATTGTGTTTTTAAAGAACTCACCAAACTTGATTTTGCATTGAATTGGTGCATCATTAATATCATCGATGAAAGTACTTTGTCTAATACTGTTTGGGCAGCTAACCCGGATATTAATGGCGCACCGGAATCTTATCACATGAAGTTTGAAGATTATCCTTTTCATGACGCGATGATGAAGGGTTATAAAGAAAGGGCCACTAAATATATATACGTTCTTGAGGGGCTTGAGAAAAAAGTTTATGATGAATATTTATTTAATGAAACTGAATTCAGAAAAGTTCCTGAAGAAGCAAAGGCCGCATCGAGGGCAATGGAAAAATATGTTGTCTCTTTCTCGTTCAGCAATTTTGGCGGACTGCAAACAGTAGGCGACAAACCCTTGTCAGATAGTAATCTCGATATACTTGAACGGTTCGGAAAAGTCTTTGATCTTACTTATACCCGTTTCAATGATTTACTTAAAGCAGAGGCACAGGCAAAAGAAGCAGAGATAGAATTGGCTTTGGAAAGAGTTCGTGCCAAGACAATGGCTATGCAAAAAAGCGATGAGCTCAAAGAAGTAATTCAACTTGTATATGAACAATTTATTCACTTAAATATTTATATAGAACATACAGGTTTTCTAATTGATTATAAAGTAAGGGATGATTTGCATATCTGGCTGGCTGACCAGCACCTGGTTCCTTCAGAGGTAACAATCCCCTGGTTTGATTCTCCACCCAATAACAGCATTAAGGAAGCAAAAGAAAAAGGACAGGATTTCTTTAAATACCTTCTGACCTTTGAAGAAAAAAACAAATTTTATCGGGACCTTTTTAAGTTTATCCCCGATGTGCCCGAGGAAACATTGGAATATTATCTCAATTGTCATGGCCTTGCCGGATCAGGTGTATTGTTAGATAATATTGGCTTATACATCGAGAATTTTTCGGGTACGCCTTATAGTTATGAAGAGAATAATACGTTGATGCGTTTTGGAAAAGTGTTTCAACAAACCTATACCCGTTTTCTCGACCTGCAAAAAGCAGAAAAGCAGGCAAGAGAATCACAAGTTCAATTAGCATTGGAGAGAGTAAGAGCAAGAACAATGGCAATGCAGAAACAAAATGATTTGCTGGGAGTACTGGATTTATTAGTTGAGCAACTCGTAAAGCTGGGAGTAAATCTGCAAGTTGCGAATTTCAGCAACGGAATACCCGGCGGAGATTGGGATTTGTGGATTGAGGTGGCGGCAGACGATGGTACTATTTTTAATAATTATGTTCATTTTCCCCGCATAGATCACCCCTATTTTCACCATGTGGAAAAAAATATTGAAACCTTCAGGAAGGATGGTACACATATATTTAAAGACGTATTCTCAAAAGAAGATAAAGACTCGTGGCAGGATTACGTTAATACCCAAACAATTTATAAGGATTTAACCTCTGAAGAGATCAAACAGTCAATGTATGAAAAGTCTGGCTATGCCTGGTCAATGGTGATTTTGAAAGACACCTGGGTTTCAATTTGCAAATTCAACACAATACCTTTCAGCGGCGAGGAGGATGCTTTATTAGAAAGATTTGCGAATGCATTTGGACAAACCTATACCCGTTTTCTCGATCTGCAAAAGGCAGAAGCGCAAGCAAGAGAATCGCAGATTGAACTGTCACTGGAACGGGTACGTGCAAAAACAATGGCCATGCACAACAGCGCAGATGTTGGTGAAACAGCTGCTGTTATGGTGGAAGAATTAAAGAAACTTGGAATAGAAACCATACGCTGTGGAATCGGCATTATGCACGAAGAGGGGGATATGGAAGTCTGGACCATACGCACCGATGAAAATAACAAAACAGACATCATTATTGGCTGGCTTGATATGAACATGCACCCGCTTTTGCATAACGCATTTGAGAGTTGGCGCTTGAAAAATGAATCATATTATTATGACTTAAAAGATGATGAATTATTAAGTTATTTCGACGCGATAAATAATTATCCGGGTTACCCGATTAGATATGATACTGCTTCCTTGCCCAGGCGAATTCATCATAATGAATTTTATTTCCCCGAAGGCATTTTGTTTGCCTTTTCGCTGGAGCAAATAAGTGAAGAACAGAAAAAAATATTTAAACGGTTTACGGGTGTGTTTGGGCAAACTTACCGCCGGTATCTCGATTTAAAGAAAGCGGAAGCACAGGCAAAAGAAGCACAGATTGAAGCTGCTTTGGAACGGGTCCGTTCAAGAACCATGGCCATGCAAAATTCGGATGAACTTGCCGAGCTCGTAGCGACTGTATTTACTGAACTGAACCGTCTTGAATTTGCATTAACGAGTTGTATTATTTGGATCAATAATCCTGAATTATTAACCGCTGAAATGTGGGTAGCCAGCACCCAACTTAATAAGCCGCCGGAACCTTATTACATCAAACCTTTCCGTCATCCTTATTTTAAATCAGTAATAGATGCATTTAAAGAGAAAAATAAAAAATGGGTGTACGAAATGAAAGGTGACGAGAAAAAAGTTTTCCAGGAACAATTTTTTAATGAAGTCGGCAGTTTCCCTACACTTATTAAAAAAGCCCTGGAAGCTCCTGAAAGCGTGGTGTTTTCTGCGTCGTTTTATAATTTCGGCGCATTGGAAATTGTAGGCAGCGAACACCTTTCTGATGAAAAATTCGAAATTCTTCACCGGCTGGGCAAAGTATTTGACATGTCGTATACCCGCTTTAACGATTTGAAACAGGCAGAAGCACAAGCAAAAGAAGCGAGGATTGAAACCGCCTTGGAACGGGTAAGAAGCCGCACGCTTGCCATGCAAAAAAGCGATGAACTTGCAGAGACTGCCACGGTAGTTTTCAGGCAACTAATCGACCTTGGTATTGCACCCAACCGTTTATACATCGGTATTATAAATGATGATACGGGAGACATTGAAGCCTGGGCCACTGATGAAGACGGCGGTAAAATTAATAGCCGGTTTACCCTAACCAGCAGTAGAAACGCAACTATTAAGAAAATGTACGATGGATGGAAACTCCAGGAAAAATCGATCACTATTGATATGCAAGGCAAAGAGCTTGCTGATTATATCGCATATATCTCAGGAGAAATTCATGTACCTGTTACCGTTGGCCATACGCAGCAACGGCGAGTACAGAACATAGCCTATTTCGGAAAAGGTCTCATTGGCATTGCTTCACCCGATCCACAACCCCAGGAAACAATACAACTGATTGAGCGTTTTGCAGCAGTATTTAATCTTACCTATACCCGCTTTAATGATCTTAAAGTTGCAGAAGCCCATGCGGTACAGGCAGAGGAAGATTTGATAAAATTGCAAACTGAAAAAAAGCGTGCCGAAGATGCTTTGAGTGAGTTACGTGCCACACAAGCCCAACTCATTCAATCCGAAAAGATGGCTTCGCTTGGAGAACTTACTGCAGGCATTGCACATGAAATACAAAATCCTTTAAATTTCGTGAATAATTTTTCCGAAGTGAATACTGAACTAATAGATGAACTGGAACAGGAAATGGATAAAGGAGATATTAACGAAGCCAGGGCAATAGCAAAAGATATTAAAGAGAACGAACAAAAAATAAATCATCACGGCAAACGTGCCGATGCAATTGTAAAAGGAATGTTACAACACTCACGGTCAAGCACAGGTGTAAAAGAACCAACTGATATCAATGCATTGGCTGATGAATATTTACGTCTCTCCTATCACGGTCTTCGGGCAAAAGACAAAGATTTCAATGTAACAATGAATACAGATTTTGATGAGGCTGTTAAAAAAATCAATATTGTCCCGCAGGATATCGGAAGAGTGTTGTTGAATTTATATAACAATGCTTTTTACGCAGTTAGTGAAAAAAAGAATGCTTCGACAAGATCAGCAGGACAACTTTATGAGCCAACAGTCGCGGTTAGCACAAAGTCTGTCAAGTCCCCTTCAGGCGATTTTGGGGTTGTACTAACGGTAAAGGATAATGGTAATGGCATCCCTCAAAATATAGTAGATAAAATTTTTCAACCATTCTTTACCACCAAGCCAACAGGGCAAGGAACAGGACTGGGTTTGAGCTTGAGCTATGATATTGTGAAAACACATAATGGTGAATTGAAAGTGGAAACAAAAGAAGGAGAAGGAACAAAATTTATTATTGAATTAAACTGCTAATTCTTTAAAATGAGACCCCTATACCGGAATATTTCAAAAACTTTTAGATATGCCGCTCTTGTTGCGCTGCTGTTTACCGGGTTCCATTCTGTTGCGCAACTTAATATCAATAATTTAACGCAATACACCGAAACTGATGGATTGCCGGGTGCACAGGTTAGTCAAATATTGGTTGACAAACTGGGTTATGTGTGGGTTGGAACTATCAACGGTTTGGCCCGCTTTGATGGGTACGAATTCAAACGATATTATTACAACCCCAACGATACCGCTACGCTGCACGGTCTCAATGTGTGGTCACTTTTTGAAGATCACACAGGCCGGATATGGATAGGTTCCGCACCATCATTTATTAATGCATACAACCCTGTTACCAAAACATTCAGGCAGTACCGTTTCACTAATTTGATTAATCACCCGGCAAACGTAGAACCGGACGTAATGGCATTTTGCGAAGATAATAACGGAAGAATATATTTTGGAATAAATACGAACTACGGCCAAACTATTCCCTCAGCGCTTTTATACAAAGAGCAAAATGAAGACACACTGAAACGATTCGACTCCCCCGACAGCATTCCGATACAAAATGTTATGCGGATGGCTAAAGATAAAATGGGTGACATCTGGTTGCTGTGTTATAACGGATTATTAAAAATTGATTTGCGGGGAAAGCTCATTAAAGTTTATTCACAAAGAATTGAAGAGGAATTTAAGAAGAATGACGAAGGACCATCAGACATTCAGTTTGATGAGGAAGGTCATCTCTGGGTGATAAGCACTAAATCCAGGCTTTACGAAATTGATCTTGCTGACACTTCCTATAAGATTTATACACCGCCAGGAATACCATCTGCCAACTTCTTCAACACAATGGTCCTGGATAAAAATAAGAGTATCTGGCTTGGTACCGAAAGAGGTTTATTCCGGTTCAACAGACAAACCGGGAAGTTTGAGTTCTTTACATCCGCATCCGAAAAGCAAATCGAAAAATCAAATGTGAATGTATTTTGTTTTGATTCTTTTGGCTCATTATGGATTGGCGCCGGAAACCTGGGATTATTGAGATATGAAGAAAAGGCTGTTTTTAAAACTTACAGTTTTGATAAGGTTGATAAGAATTCAATTACCCCGGGGTGGGCTAACAATATTTATGAAACCAGTGATGGCAAAATATGGATTACTACTGCCGGCCCGGGTACTACTTCGGGAATAAATGAATTGGACCTGGCAAACAATACCATCCATCCCCTTCCGTTGGGATCATTTTTACCTGGCGTCCACCAGATAAATGGGCTCATGGAAACCAAACCCGGGGAATTGTTACTAAATACGCAATCAGGCAACTATAATTTTTCAACTACAACCAGCGATGTAAAAAAAATAGAGTTGGGCTGGTTGCCCGAAACAACCGCCATCAATCAATTCTATAAAGACAGCAAAGAGAATTTATGGCTGTGTACACTAAAAGGACTTTTCAAAAAGAATAAAGGAACGGATACTCTTAAAAGATATGACTTAAGCACATTGCCCGGCAGCAACGCCGGCAGTAACGAGATTACCCGGGCATTTGAAAGCAAAAGACACGGGTTATGGCTAATTACAAACAATGGGTTGTTCTTATACAATTACGCAACTGATAAAATTGATAGACACGGCTACGATAAAAGCAAGGGTGATATATTTATTACGCAGGATGTAAATTCATTTTATGAAGATGTTGATGGCATGGCATGGGTAGGTACCTGGCAAGGCGGATTGAGTATGTATAACTTGGAAACCCAAAAGATCACAACCTATACCCGGAACGACGGGCTGCCCTCCATGAGTATACAGGGTATCCTTCCTGATGAAAAAAATAATGCCTTGTGGCTTAGCACATTTGATGGCCTTAGCCGGATGGATCTGAAAACAAAGACCTTTAATAATTTTTCGATAGCAGACGGAATACAGGGCCAGCTATTCGCCGACGGGTCTACATTGAAAACATCGTCGGGGCTATTGGCTTTTGGAGGCTCCAATGGAGTTACCATCTTCAATCCTGATGCTATCAGCAAATCATCTACACCACCCAAAGTATTTTTAACGGACCTGAAGTTGTTCAACAAATCAGTGATACCGGGTGAAAGATCAATTTTAAAAAAACCAATTTACGAAACCAAAGAGATTGTATTGCCGTACAACCGGAACAATATTTCCTTAGAGTTCCTGGCCATTCATTATTCTAATCCATCCAAAAATCAATATGCCTATAAGCTGGAAAACTATGACAATGATTGGCGGGAAGTAGGAAGTCAACGTGTTGCTTTTTACCCAAATCTTCCACCCGGCGATTATGTCTTCCGGGTAAAAGCGGCAAATAATAACGGGGTATGGAATGAGGAGGGAGCCTCGTTAAAAATTACTGTCAATCCTCCCTGGTGGAAAACAACCTGGGCATATATCGTTTATGCGTTGTTGTTAATAGCGGCAAGTTTAGCCGTCAATCGTTATCTGCGCCGGCGGCTCTTGCAAAAAGAACGCGAAAAAAACCGTGCCCGTGAGCTGGAGCAGGCTAAAGAAATAGAAAAGGCGTATCATAAACTGGAGGAAGCCCACGAAACATTAAAGGCAACACAATCACAATTGATTCAATCCGAAAAGATGGCCTCATTGGGCGAACTAACTGCGGGAATTGCCCACGAAATACAAAATCCATTAAACTTCGTGAACAATTTTTCGGAAGTGAACAAAGAATTACTGGCGGAAATGAAGGATGAAATGGATAAAGGAAATTTTAATGATGCAAAAGGAATTGCCAAAGACGTGATAGAAAACGAGGAAAAAATAATTCATCACGGCAAACGGGCCGACGCCATTGTAAAAGGAATGTTGCAACACTCACGGTCAAGCACAGGTGTAAAAGAACCTACCAACATTAATGGCCTGGCCGATGAATATTTGCGCCTGGCATACCAGGTGTTGAAAGGAAAAAATGCCTCTTTTAATGCCAAAATAAAAACTGATTTTGATGAAACCATTGGTAATGTCAATATTGTTCCGCAGGACATTGGAAGAGTACTACTCAACTTATACAACAATGCCTTTTATGCAGTGAACGAAAAATCAAAGCAACAAACTGACAGCTATGAACCTACAGTTTCAGTAACAACTAAGAAATTAAATAATGCCATTGAACTAACAGTAACGGATAACGGTAATGGCATTCCGCAAAATATAGTTGATAAAATTTTTCAACCATTTTTTACTACAAAACCAACTGGAGAAGGAACAGGATTAGGGTTGAGCTTGAGTTATGACATTATAAAAGCACATGGAGGGGAGATAAAGGTAGAAAGGAACGGAGGTAAAGGAACTGAATTCATAATTGAACTGCCAATTCTCTAAATATCTGTCCATCCGATGATCTTTCCAAAAATAAGCTAACGTAACGTATAGGCCCCGAACGAAAACAAAAGAGGCAAAGACTACGCGGATTTATTATTTATTATTATCTTGGCTGTAGCAGAATTTAATTTTCCAATCTGACTATCAAAGACCTCCTCAATAGAACCCATATAGGAAGCCGTTTTTAATAACTTTTAAATTTTAAATGTATGGCTATTATTCCTGTAACGCCGGGCATTCATCACATCTGCCTGAGGTCGACAAATTTCGATGTCACCAAAAATTTTTACCAGGACATTCTTGGGTTCCCCCTGGTGATAGATACGCCTGAACTCATTATTTTTTCTGCCGCAGGTATATTTCTTGCTTTCAAAAAAGCCAATCCAAGGAACAGTGA
>NZ_JBMQQG010000204.1:0-52277 GCF_057362405.1 Ginsengibacter sp. | reverse complement strand
CGGCAAAAAAATGCTTATGCCCTTATTGAATTAATGGGCTTCTTAAATCCTCATTTAAAGAATGTAGAAGACTTCCGGCACAAATTGTGGGATCATCTTTTTTTAATAAGCGATTTTAAGCTGGATGTTGATAGTCCTTACCCGATACCAACCCGTGAAACTTTAAAAGCAAAGCCGGATCAGTTGGCCTATCCCAAAAGATATCCCAAATACAATCATCTTGGCAAGAACATCGAAATAGTCATTGATAAAGCATTACAGGAAGAAGACAGCGAAAAACGCCAGGGATTTGCTAATGCTATTGCTTATTATATGAAGCTAACTTATAGTAACTGGCACAAAGAACTCGTTCACGATGATAACATACAAACGGAACTTAGCTCTATTACAAAAGGCGAACTTGAATTCAACAATCGCCCTTTTATAAAACACCGGGTCGACAACAGCCGCGAAGAATTCGTAAGTAATGTTGGTAAATACCGTAAGAATTTTGGCGGCCGTAATAACAATCGAAATAACCAGGGCAGAGATAACCAGGGAGGAGGAAGAGATAATCGCAATAACAATCGCAATAAATTTTCTAAAAAAAGATATTAAGCTACTTTTTATTAAATAAAAAATAAGTTTGCAACCCCGGCCTTTATATATTGCCGGGGTTTTATTTTTGTTTTCCACGAAAAATAAATTGCGATGGGCTCATTTGAAGTTACGGGAGGGAAAAAATTGACGGGGGAAATAACGCCGCAGGGCGCTAAAAATGAAGCATTGCAGGTAATTTCTGCGGTACTGCTGACGGCTCAAAAAGTTACTATCCACAACATTCCCGATATTATAGACGTAAATCTGCAAATTGAATTATTGCAGGGGCTGGGCGTAATAGTTGAAAGAATCGACCGGCATTCCTGCACTTTTGATGCGGCTACAATTAACATTGACTACCTCGCTTCTCCTGTTTTCAGAAAAATGACCGGGCGTTTACGCGGCAGCGTTATGTTGGCAGGTCCCATGTTGGCAAGATTTAAAAGAGCTTACGTGCCAAAACCCGGGGGCGACAAAATTGGTCGCAGGAGATTAGATACTCACATAATAGGATTTCAAAAACTGGGCGCCCAATTTGACTACGATGACGATGCATCTTTTTTCCTTTTAAAAACTTCGCATCTTAAAGGGACAGATATGTTGCTCGATGAGCCGAGCGTAACGGGAACTGCAAATATAATTATGGCTGCAGTTATGGCTACTGGTATAACCACCATCTATAATGCAGCCTGCGAACCTTACATACAACAGCTTTGTAAAATGCTGAATAGTATGGGCGCAAAAATTTCGGGTATAGGAAGTAACATGATTACAATTAACGGGGTTGAGGAATTGCACGGTGCCACACATACCATTCTCCCTGATATGATTGAAGTAGGTTCTTTTATAGGGCTGGCAGCAATGACCCAAAGTGATATAATAATAAAAAACGCAGGCATCGATCATTTAGGAATTATTCCGGAAAAATTTCTTCAGCTTGGAATAAAAATGAATTTTGAAGGTGATGATATTCACATACCGGAACAGGATATTTATGAAGTACAAACATTTTTGGATGGATCTGTATTGACTATTTCCGATCATCCCTGGCCGGGTTTTACACCTGACTTGCTAAGTATTGTTTTAGTAGTTGCAACACAGGCAAAAGGAAGTGTGCTTATTCACCAAAAGATGTTCGAGAGCCGGTTGTTTTTTGTAGATAAAATTATTGAGATGGGTGCACACATTGTTTTATGCGATCCGCATAGAGCAGTGGTTATCGGGCTCCAGAGAAAGAATCAGTTAAGAGGAATACAAATGAGCAGCCCTGATATAAGAGCAGGTGTTGCTTTGCTTATTGCAGCTTTGAGTGCAGAGGGGAAAAGTATCATCCAAAATATTGAGCAAATTGATAGAGGCTATCAAAATATTGATGTACGATTGAGGAGATTGGGCGCAGCAATTGTAAGGCAATAGTAGTCGGCACGGCGAAAGCCGTCAGACTGCGACTAACAGCATACTGCGGTTACCGGCAATAAATAATTAAGTGCTACCAAATTTCATGAGTAAAAGTCAAACTTGAACAAGAGCCTGATAACTGTGAGCCATCTAATTTTTTCAGAATGGAATTAAGTACAAGACATGGACAAAAAATACAATAAACTGATTCTTATAACTGCCCCGTCAGGAGCCGGAAAAACTTCTATAGTAAAATATTTGATGACGCGGTTTCCGCAATTGGCGTTTTCAGTTTCTGCAACAACGAGAAAACCCCGAGACAATGAAAAGGATGGAGAAGATTATTATTTTATTTCTGAAAATGAATTCACAGAAAAAATTCATCAAAAGGAATTTCTCGAATGGGAAATGGTATATGAAGGCAAATATTATGGTACGTTAAAATCGGAGATTGAACGTATATGGGAATTGAAGAAAGTTCCGGTTCTTGATATCGATGTACAGGGTGCTATTCATGTACAGCAGCAATATCCTGTAAATACAATGGCAGTCTTTATACAGGCACCATCTTCTGAAGAACTAAAAAGGAGGTTGCAGGGACGTGGGTCAGAAACAAAAGAATCACTGCAGGCACGAATCGATAAGTCATCATACGAAATGACTTTTAAGAATCATTTCGAAAATGTTATTACTAACAAGGATTTTCAAACCGCGTGCCTTGATGCCGAAAAAATAGTAGCTCCCTTCCTGGCCAAGGAATAATTTAATAAGGGTGCAATCACTTCGTAAGGAGTCCTTTGGACAATTTTTATATTTTTGTAATATGGACTGGAATTCAATTATTGCTATCGCCGTTTCACTTGTGCTTATCGGTTTTTTTGCCGGAATAGAAATTGCTTTTGTTTCTGTAAATAAGCTATCTATTGAACTTAGAAAAAAACAAGGAAGTTACCCTGGCAGAACCTGGGCAGCGTTTATGGACAACCCGTCCCGGTTTATTGGCACAACTCTTATTGCGTTAAATATTTTAATGGTAATATATGGTTTGCTTTGGAGTAACATACTTAACAGCGTATGGAAATACTGGGGCATTTCCAATCCATTTGTAAAGCTTAGCGTAGAGACAATTATCTCAACAGTATTGCTTTTAATTTTTGAATTTATTTTTAAGGCATTATTCAGGGCGACGAATAAAGAAGTAACCGGAAGTAGTTTCATAACTTTTATCGTGAAGTTTTTTTATTCCATGTTTGCATGGGTAGCTTCTTTTTTTGTAAATGTTGCAGAGTGGATGCTCAAATATGTTTTTAACGTAAAGCTGCAAAATAAGAATGAAGCCTTCACTAAAATTGACCTGGAACATTTTATTCAGCAGAGCAATATGAATGATGCAGACGATAATGAAGAAATGAATAATGAATTATTCGAAAATGTATTGTCATTATCCGATGTTAAAGTGAGGGCGTGTCTTATTCCCCGAAAAGAAATCGAATCTATCAACATCAACGCATCACTTCCCGAAGTGAAGGCCCGTTTTATAGAAACCAAATTGAGTAAGTTGGTTGTGTACGAAGGTAATATTGATAATATCCAGGGATATATACATCAGCTCGATATGTTCAGAAATCCTCAGAGCCTTCGCTCTGTGCTGCTTCCTATACCCACCATACCCGAAAGCATGAGTGCTACCGACCTCATTGATAAATTCAGCAAAGAAAGAAAAAGTATTGCATGGGTTATCGACGAATTTGGCGGCACGGCGGGTATTGTAACAATGGAAGATTTGCTGGAAGAAATTTTTGGAGACATTAAAGATGAATATGATGCGCATGAAGAATTTGTTGATAAGCAAATCTCGACAAACGAATTTATTTTAAGTGGCAGGCTGGAACTCGATTACCTGACTGAAAAATATAAAATGGAATTTAGGAAAAATGAGGAGACTGAAACATTATCCGGTTATATCATTAGCCAGCACGAATCTATTCCGCGTCAAAAAGACCGCATAATTATAGACGATTATCAATTTGACATTTTAAGTGTAAGCGAAACCCGCATCGAAACAGTAAAGCTTAAAGTATTGAGGTAACAATGTTTTCCTGATTAATATCAATCATAAGCCATCACTTATACTTTCTTACCAATCTTATAATGTCAATTCAAAAATCTCCCTCATATAAATGATTATTGCAGTTAATACAAAAATTACCGGGAGGGGTGAATTGACAGAAGACGATAATTTTGTTATTGAAGCTTTCAGCAGAATAATAAAACTCCAGCCGGGGCACACCTTCGTTCTAATTTCTGAAATGAAATTAATTGGTACAATAGCTTCTTTTGAAAATGTAATAAATATTGTAATCGGCCAGCAAAATAAAAGTCCTGCCCTTTGGTATTTATGGTATAACATAAAAATTCCGTCAATATTAAAAAAACATAAAGCAGATGTTTATATAAGCTGCGACGGAATTGCATCTCTTACCGCCAAAGTTCCTCAATATATTATTGTAGCTGATCTCAGATTTATACATCAACCTTCTTTTTTTAAAACAAGCAGTTTAATATTTTATAAGACGTTTATACCGAAGAGTGTAAAAAAGGCGCATACAATTTTCACTGTTTCAGAATTTACCAAACGTGATGTAGTTAATCAATACAAAACAAATGCAGATAAAATAAAGATAATTTATAAGGGGGTTAATGAAAATTGCAGAGGAATCGGTTATGAAGAAAAAGAAAAAATAAAATCGCAATATTCCGACGGCTATGAGTATTTTATTTATTCAGGAGAAATTGGTTCCAATAAAAATTTATTGAATTTGTTGAAGGCATTTTCGGCCTTTAAAAAGAGGCAAAAAAGCAATATGCAATTATTAATTGCAGGAAAACCAGGATGGAAAAACAAAGAGTTTTTTGAAAGCCTAAGCCTCTTTATGTTTAGGGACGAAGTAAAAATTTTGAAAGATCCTTCTATTGAAGAACGAATAAAAATAACAGCCGCCGCTTATGCCATGATAGATCCTTCGCTTTTTAACGGCTTTACAACACAACCGTTAGAAGCAATAAAATGCGGTGTTCCGGTAATCACTTCTGCAAAAGGTGCAATGCCCGACATATTTGGCGATGCCGCGTTATATGCCGACCCTGAAAATTTTAAGGAGGTGGCCGTAAGAATGATGCAGCTGTTTAGGGATGAAAATTTGAGGAATGAGTTAATCGCCAAAGGAAAAATTATTGCGGAAAAATTTAATTGGGATGTTACCGCAAAGCTTCTTTGGGAAAACATTGAAAAAGTTATTGTGTAATATATTTTTCAAGTTGAGAAAAGATCATTTTTATTGAAACCTTCAATAGTATTAATTTGCATCCACTTATGACAGAATCTAAAATTAACATCACCGTTCAACTTGACGCCCAAAAAGTTCCTCAACAAATAACATGGAGTGCGAGTGGCAGCACAGCAGAAACACCTCAGAAAGCGAAAGCAATGTTTGTTGCATTCTGGGATGCTATTGATAAATCAGCAATGCGTATTGACCTGTGGACAAAAGATATGATGGTGGATGAAATGGCTGATTTTTATTTCCAGCTATTTACCACGATGGCCGATACCTTTCAAAGGGCCACTAAATACGATGTGTTAACTAATGACATAAAAACTTTTGCAAAGGATTTCCATAAAAAGTTTATTGAAATTGAGAAGGAAAGAAATAAATAAAAAATCATTAATAACATTTTAAATTAGAAATAAAATGGGTTTAGAAGAAAAAGTAATGGCTGACTTAAAAACTGCAATGCTGGCAAAGGATGAAAAATCTTTGAGGTCTTTGCGTGCCATTAAAGCTGCAATCATCAACCTTAAAACTTCAGAAGGTTTTAGTGGTGAAATTAGAAATGATGATGAAATTAAATTGCTTCAAAAGTTAGTGAAGCAGCGAAAAGAATCTTTGGAAATTTACGAAAAGCAAAATCGGAAAGACCTTGCGGATAAAGAAAAAGAGGAAATTGACGTGATAGAAAAGTTTTTACCGAA
Organism: Ginsengibacter sp.; assembly: GCF_057362405.1. Classification (NCBI taxonomy): domain Bacteria; kingdom Pseudomonadati; phylum Bacteroidota; class Chitinophagia; order Chitinophagales; family Chitinophagaceae; genus Ginsengibacter; species Ginsengibacter sp. The sequence continues at coordinate 46,267 of NZ_JBMQQG010000204.1, read as the reverse complement.
ACAAATGAGTGAAGAGGAACTGAAAGTAGTTATTGCATCTATTGTGAAGGAAACCGGCGCAACGACACAGGCAGATATGGGCAAAGTAATGGGTATGGCTAATAAACAACTTGCCGGCAAAGCAGACGGTAAAACTATTGCGGCAGTGGTAAAGGGGATTCTGGCAGTTCAGTAGCATTTCAACAATTGAGCAGAATCTTCCTTTAGTGTGAAATGATTGTAAACAAGTATTATGATAATTGATATAACATTTCTGCTTGTTATAATTGTTGCCATATATAAGGGCCTAAGCAAAGGCCTTGTAGTTGGTATCTTTTCTTTGCTTGCTTTCATTATTGGTCTTGCGGCTGCCCTTAAGTTATCAGCAGTGGTTGCATCATATCTTGGTAAAAATGTGGGATCTGCTACAAAATGGTTACCTGTTATTTCATTTCTTTTGGTTTTTATTGTGGTAATTTTACTGGTAGGGTTAGGCGCAAGGCTTTTAAAAAAAACGGTTGACCTGGCCATGCTAGGCTGGCTCGATAGTTTAGGCGGGATGGTGTTTTATATTATTATTTATACGATTATATTTAGTGTGTTATTGTTTTTTGCCGAAAAGATTTATTTACTTAAGCCCGGTATTATTGAAAGTTCTGTAGTTTATAAATATGTATCTCCATGGGGCCCAAAGGTGATCGATAACCTCGGAAAGATTATACCCGTATTTAAAAACATGTTTTCACAATTAGAAGGTTTTTTTGAAAGTCTGGCACATAAATCTATTTAGTTAAATCAGAATCAAATATTATTTCGACATTTTTTTGCATAGAAACATTTATTTTAGCATTAAATAGCTGCATGTAAAAACCACAAATCCGCCGTAGCGTATCAATGGAATATAAAATTCAACAAGACGGTAAGTTTAAATTTATTGAAGAAGGAGAGGGTGAACCACTTGTCTTATTGCATGGACTTTTTGGCGCCTTAAGCAATTTTGAGCATTTGATTGAACATTTCAGAAAGATCAATAAGGTTATTGTGCCTATGCTTCCACTTTTTGAACTTGATCTCTTGCACACAACGGTAGGAGGTTTGCAAAAATTTGTTTATAGGTTTATTGAAACCCGCGGGTATGAAAATATTCATTTGTTAGGCAATTCACTAGGGGGCCATGTTGCTCTCGTTTATATTCTAAAACATCCTGAACGCATAAAATCTCTTATACTCACCGGAAGCTCCGGATTGTTTGAAAACGGCATGGGTGACAGTTATCCCAAGCGTGGAGATAAAGAATATATCAGGAAAAAAACCCAGCTCACTTTTTATGACCCGGCCATGGCAACGGAAGAGCTGGTAAATGAATGCTTTGAGATAACCAATAACAGAATTAAGGTAATTAAAATAATTTCTCTCGCTAAATCGGCTATTCGCAATAACCTGGGAGAAGAAATTAGCCAGATCAAACAACCTACATGTTTGATTTGGGGGAATAACGACACTATTACGCCGCCGTTTGTTGCCAAAGAGTTTCACAAACTAATACCCAACAGTGAACTCCATTTTATTGATAAATGTGGTCATGCGCCTATGATGGAAGTTCCCGATGAATTTAACAGGATTCTCAGCGGCTTTATTTCAAAATTAAAAGTGCCTGCTGCAACAGTTCACTAATTTTTTTTGTCTATAGGGATAGTAGCCGTTTATTTTTTTTATGTTTAAATGGAATCACTATCATGTTAGCACAGGAACTCGTCAATAATGTTCTGCCTCAATTGCAATTAACCGACACCGTTTCGAAAGCCTTGCAATTGATGAGCGATTTTAAAATAACTCATCTGCCGGTAATATCAGAAGACAAATATCTTGGTATGATTGGCGAGGATGATTTGCTTGATGAAGAAAATAAAAAAATTACAATTGAATTTTTTCAAAATGATTTTATTCCTGCATCAATAAACTACAACAAGCATTTTTTAAATGCGGTTACCATCAGCAATCAATATCAAACCAACATAATTCCCGTAGTTACTGAAACCAATGAGTTTGTAGGTGCTATTGCGGGACAAGAGCTTCTTGCTGCGCTAGGCAATTTTTCCGGCGCAAATGAAACCGGTGCTGTGATAGTACTTGAAATGGAGCGGAGTAACTTTTCGATTTCTGAAATTAGCAGAATAGTTGAAAGTGATGGCGCCGTAATTCTCCATTTAAATATTACCATCAAGCCGGGCACTTCATTAATGCAGATTACTATTCATCTAAATAAAAGCGAAATTTCAGTTATTATCGCTGCATTCGAAAGATATGAATATACGGTTGCTTATTACTCCGGCGAACAAATGTTTGAAAATGAAATTGACAACAACTACCGGCATCTGATGAATTATCTTGATATTTAGCCTGCCTGTTTTTATTAACTGAATTCAATTTTCCATAGGTTGCTAAAAGTGAGTTTATTACCCTTATTATTTTTGATTTGAGGTTCCATACAGTTTCAAACAGTTCAGCTAAAAGGCTTTATTTTTACAAAATAAGTTTGTCTTTTATTTGATTTTATAAAGGATATTTCACAAAGATTATGAGGATAGCAATATATAGTCGTGGATTGGAAGCCAGTCAGCAAGATGGCTTAAGGCTATTGCTTACTGAGCTGGCACATTATAAAATTGAACCTGTTATATTCCAGAATTTCTTTAACCAGTTTTATTCATCAATTGACATATCCTTTAAATATTCAACTTTTAACTGTCCTGAAGATCTCGAAGATATTGACTTCCTGATAAGCCTTGGAGGTGACGGAACCTTGTTGGACGCAATTACTTTTGTAGGCGATAAGGGGATTCCGGTGTTAGGCATAAATTACGGACGCCTTGGTTTCCTGGCAAGCATTGGTAAAGATGAATTGCAACTCGCAGTAAAAGCGTTGGTGCAAAGAACCTATATGCCCGACAAAAGAACGTTGCTGCATCTTGATGCGAATATGCCTCTGTTTAACGGTGTCGCGTATGCGCTTAATGAATTCACCATTCATAAAAAAGATACCTCACCCATGATTAAGATTCATACCTATTTAAATGGTGAATTCTTAAACACATACTGGGCCGATGGACTTATAGTATCCACGCCCACAGGTTCTACAGGTTATTCGCTGAGTTGTAACGGTCCTGTAGTTTTTCCCGAATCTGCCAGTTTTGTAATTACACCGGTTTCTCCCCATAATTTGAATATACGGCCGCTGGTCGTTCCTGATAATACCATTCTTTCTTTTGAAGTTGAAGGTCGAACTGACGGCTTTTTATGTACGTTGGACAGCCGGCGCGAAATAGTTACAAAAGAAGTACTGCTGGCCATACGTAAAGAGACTTTTAACATCAACCTGGTGCGACTTAATGAAAATAATTTTTTGCAAACTTTGCGCAACAAATTATCCTGGGGACTGGACAAAAGAAATTAATGACAAATTTTTAACTTGCATATATAATTAAAAGAGCGTTTCTTCGTTTTACCAACTATGTTTACAATCGTTATTTTGCACCCATTATGAAAAAATATTTTATAATCCTGATCGTTTTTACGGCTTTTAATATTAAAGCCAAAGCACAATATGAATCGGTACAGGAAGGGGAGTATGGCATAAGTGCCGGCGTGGCACACTATTTTGGGGATCTTAATAACAGGGCCGCATTCAACAGACCCAAAATTGCATTGGGTGGGTTTTATAGAAAACAGTTTAATAATTATGCGGGTGTTCGCTTAAGTGCTCACTTTGCGCAACTTGGTTATAGTGATCAATATAGTGAAAATGCATATCAGCGCAGCAGGAACCTTAGCTTTAATACCAATATTTTTGAGGTTGCACTAAGTGGAGATTTCAATTTTTTCGAGTTTATACCAACTGATCCTAATCACAGCTTCACCCCCTATGCAACAATTGGCGTAGGTGTTTTTAGTTACGATCCTTATGCTTATTTGGCCGGACAAAAATATTTCTTAAGGCCATTGAATACGGAAGGACAAACTTTTTATAAGGGAAGAAAGGAGTATGGTACCATGGCTGTTTGTATTCCCGTGGGTATGGGGATTAAGTATGCAGTGTCTGAAAAAATCAATCTTTCATTCGAAATAGCATATCGGTTTACGACTACGGACTATATTGATGACGTAAGTACGACCTATGTTGGGATAGATAAATTTCCTGTCTCGTCTGTTGCAGCACAATTGCAGGACAGATCGTACGAGTTGGGAACTCCCATAGGTATAGAAGGCCGCCAGCGCGGATTCAGTAAGCAAAAAGATTCATATGCAATTGCCGAGTTTGGCATTTCTTTTAATATTACTTCTTACCGCTGTCCATCTGCTCAGTAATTTATAGAGACTGGCATTTAATATTTTTTAAAAAGATTCCTCATCCCGAAGAATCTTTTTGTTTATAGTTTTCAGCAGAAATTTACATTAGGAAAATCAGATTATTAATTAGGGTTTGCTTAATCACCCGTCGGTATAAACTAATTCCTTATTTTTGCCGCCCCAAGTCAGGCTTCTCTTTTGCCTGACTTGATTATTTTAAAACAACATGAGCCTTAAAGAAAAAATAGAGGTAAAAAAGCTACCGAAGCACATTGCGATTATTATGGATGGCAATGGAAGGTGGGCGAAAGAAAAGGGAAAAGACAGGTTATTTGGTCATTACAGCGGGGTGGAAAGCGTGAGAAATATTGTTGAGGGTTGCGCCGAATTAGGCATTGAATATCTCACACTTTATGCTTTTAGTACCGAAAACTGGGATAGGCCGCCAGATGAAGTAACGGGCCTTATGGAATTATTAGTTCAAACTATAAAACAGGAGGTATCAACTCTCAACAAAAATAACATCAGGCTGTGCGTAATTGGTAACGTAAAAATGTTGCCGCCAGCAGCGCAAAAGGAACTTGAGGAAGCATGCGAAGCTACCAAAACAAATACAGGTCTTAATCTTATAATGGCATTAAGTTACAGCAGTCGTTGGGAAATAACGGAAGCTGTGAGAAAGATTGCTCTCGAAGTTAAGAATAACAAACTTGATCCTGAAAACATAAACAATGATGTTTTTAATCAGTATTTATGTACGGCAAAATTTCCGGATCCGGAACTTATGATTCGAACCAGCGGAGAGTATAGAATCAGTAATTTTTTGCTGTACCAGCTTGCCTATAGTGAATTATATTTTACCGATACATTGTGGCCCGACTTTAGAAAAGAAAATTTATATGAAGCCATACTCAATTTTCAAAATAGAGAACGAAGATTTGGTAAAACCAGCGATCAACTGTAAATAATTTGAAATTCACGTGCAAAGTTTTTCATTTCCAATTCATCATACTAATCACCCGCAAACCCTTTCACAAAGGGTGATTTAACAAATACTTTTAATTATTTGCTTTTATCTTGCCGCCTTATAAAAAATGATTTGATGTTCAAGTTCTACAAGATTTTATTCTTAGTAGTTGTAGCTGTTACTGCCAAAACAAATGCCACTGCACAGGTCAATGATTCGGTTTCAGTAAACGTTCCGCTTGAAAATATTTTCAATTCAAAATCACCCAAGGAGTACATAATCTCTGATATAAAAGTAACTGGAACAAAATCTTTTGATCCAAACCTGATTATTTCCATTTCAGGCCTTGCTGTTGGTGATAAAGTGATGCTGCCGGGAGGAGATAATTTCTCCAAAGCAATCACCAATTTGTGGAAACAAAATCTTGTTTCTGACGTGCAGATTTATTTTACCAATCTTGTCGGAAACAAATTATCAGTTGAAATTAATATTACTGATAGGCCAAGCCTTACCAATTTTAAATTTAAAGGGGTGAGTAAAGGAGAAGCTGATGACCTAACTCCAAAACTTGGACTTTCTAAAGGCAAAGTATCTCGCGTTACAGAAAACCTGAAAACCAGTGCGGTTAACGTAATTAAGAAATTTTATATAGATAAAGGGTTTAGAAATGTGGATGTGAAAGTTGTTGAAACCAAAGACCCTAATGCCGCAAATTCGGTGAACATTGTATTTGTTGTTGATAAGAATGCAAAGGTTCGTATTAAGGATATCTTTTTTACGGGCAATGAATCGGTGAGTGCACTTAAGCTGAAAAAGCAAATGAAGGGCACCAAGGAAAAGAGCAGGCTTACTTTATTTCCTACATCTGTTGGTAATGTATTCGATTCGGGCAGAACCAACAAGATTTCATTTAATGATTATTTGCGATCCAACAGCTACTTAATTCCATCTAAAACAAAGGAATTCCTGGATCCCTATTTCCGATTTAAATTAAGTTCTGCAAAATTTAATGAAAAAAAGTACCAACAGGATAAACAAAGCCTGTTGGATTATTACAACTCTTTAGGTTTCAGAGATGCAGTAATTGTAGATGATACAACGTATAATGATAATGGCGATGTTGATGTAGCTGTTAAACTCAAGGAGGGGCACCGATATTATTTTGGAAACATAACCTGGAAGGGAAATACCAAATACTCTGATTCAGTGCTGACTTTATTATTGGGTATAAAGAAAGGAGATATTTATAATGCAGGAACCCTTAATAAAAGACTAGGTAAAGAGCCATCCCCGGAGGGTGGCGATATCAGTAGCCTTTACCAGGATGATGGCTATTTATTTTTTAGAATTGATCCTGTTGAAACCGCTGTTTATAATGATACAATCGATCATGAAATTCGAATTGTAGAAGGCCCGCAAGCTACTATAGGTAAAGTAAATATTACCGGAAATGAGAAGACCAAAGACTATGTAATACGCCGCGAATTACGAACTATTCCTGGTGACAAGTTCAGCCGCGAACTTATTATAAGAACGCAAAGGGAACTATCTCAGCTTGGCTATTTTAATCCTGAGAAAATTAATCCCGGTATTGTGCCGAACGTTGATGATGGCACTGTTGATATTACATGGGGGCTTGAAGAAAAATCATCTGACCAACTGGAACTCTCTGCTGGTTTTGGGGGTGGTATAGGATTGACGGGAACTCTCGGTGTTACTTTCAACAATTTTTCTATCTACAATATTTTTAATAAGAAAAGCTGGGATCCTTTACCAAGTGGGGATGGGCAGAAATTAAGTTTGAGAGGCCAAAGTAATGGAAAGCAATTCAGATCCTACAACTTTTCATTTACCGAGCCATGGCTTGGAGGTAAAAAAAGAAATTCGTTTACAATAAGTTATTACGATACAAAATATGCCAACGCCTATTCACCATTAGGCTATTACGACCGTAGCTATGCCGACTCTTCATATATTAAGACTACTGGTTTTAGTGTGGCACTCGGCAAACAGCTAAAATGGCCGGACGATTATTTTTCATTGGTTTATCAGTTAGATTATCAGCGCTACAAACTTAGAAAATATAATATTTTTCCAGGTTTAACGAGCGGTATCTCAAACAATTTTAGTTTTAAAATAACCTTAGCCCGTAATTCTGCCGGACCAAACCCGATCTTCCCAACAGGGGGTTCTAATTTTGCATTGAGTGGACAATTTACACCGCCGTACTCACTGTTCAATAGCGCCACATATTACAAAAATCAAGCTGCCGAAGATATTTATAAGCTGGTAGAATTTCACAAAGAGCGCTTCAATGCTGAATGGTATGTGCCTATTGGAAAAGGCCGTGGCCCCGATAAAAACAAACAGTTTGTGCTGAAAGCTGCCGCTAAATATGGTTTCCTTGGCCGTTATACCAATAAAACCATCACTTCGCCATTTGAAAGATTTCAGTTGGGTGATGCAGGCTTAAGCAACAACTACGGCTTACTTGGATACGATATTATTTCACATAGGGGTTATCCTGTTTATGATAATTCTGACCCAAAAGTTAACCCTGATATAAGTACTGCGAGTAACTTTTTTACTATTTTTAATAAATACACACTTGAGTTAAGATATCCATTTAGCACCAGTGCAAGTAGTACCATTTATGGCGAAACTTTCTTTGAAGCGGCAAACGGTTGGTATAGTTTTAAAGACTACAACCCGTTCAAACTGCGGAGATCAGTTGGAGTCGGTATGCGCTTCTTCCTACCGATGTTTGGATTACTTGGGTTTGATTACGGTGTTGGTTTAGACAGGTTAGGTTCTTCAACAGGATTAAAAGGAGCAGCTAAATTTACATTTATGCTAGGCCAGGAACCCGAATAGCAAAGCGACAAATCATCAGTTATGAAAAAAATATCTTTTTTATTATTGGCGTGTATAGCATTGAGTTCAACCTTATATGCTCAACGTTACGCAGTCATCGATTCAAAATATATTCTTGAAAAACTTCCTGAATATAAAGCGGCACAGCAAAAGCTCGATCAGTTTAGCGCACAATGGCAACAGGAGATTGATCAAAAATCTGCAGCACTTGATAAAATGTATAAGGATTATGATGCCGAACAAGTTATGCTTAGTGATGACTTGAAGAAAAAAAGGGAAGATGAATTATTCAACGCAGACAAAGCACTTAAAGATTTGCAAAGAAAACGTTTTGGCTACGAAGGTGATATTTTTAAAAAGCGCCAGGAATTGATAAAACCAATACAGGACAGAGTTTACAACGCAGTTCAAAAATTGGCCGTGGCAAAACTATATGATTTTATTTTAGATAAAAGTGAAGGAATTACCGTTATATTTGCCGACCCAAAACTTGACAAGAGTGATGATGTTCTTAAAGAGTTGGGTGTTAAATAAATGCGAAAGCACCTTTGATGATGCATCTAAAAATTAGATTTTAAACACTTTATAAAAACAAATACCAAACACAAAACACAAAAATGAAAAAGTTTGTCTCAATCGTTTTAATTTCAGTAGGGTTATTCGGATTCTCTAATATTGCAAACGCACAGAAAATTGGTTATATAAGTGCCGATGAAATTATACAATTAATGCCAGAAGCTGCCACTGTTCAGCAACAGTTGGATGAATACCAACAGTCGCTTTATAAGAATGCAGATGACCAAAAAACTGCCTTAAATGAAGCTGTTCAAAAATTTTACAAGGATTCTGCTACCATGAGCCCCAGCCTTAAAGAAGTAAAAAGAGGCGATCTGCAAAAGCAGGTGCAGGACCTGAGTGGTATGGATCAAAAAATTCAAAACCAGTTCGAGCAGAAACGGCAGGAACTTTCATTACCCATACAAAAGAAATTACAGGCTGCTATTGAAGAAGTAGCCAAGGAGAATGGATATACCTATATTTTTCCAAGGGAAGCTTTAATTTATATGCCTCCTACCAGCGATATCGGACCTTTAGTAAGAAAGAAATTGGGATTGAAAGAGCCATCCACTACGGCACCCACACTTCCTAAAAAATAAAATGATTCAAATAATTGATGCAAGCCATCCTTTAAACGGGGTGGCTTGTTTATTTTTGTACGATGAGTAATGTTTCACCTATTGGCGTTTTCGACTCAGGCTACGGAGGATTAACCGTCCTAAAATCAATAGTAGAAAAATTGCCAGATTACGATTATCTCTATTTTGGTGATAATGCAAGAGCTCCCTATGGCAACAGGTCTTTTGATACCGTTTACGAGTACACGCTGCAATCAGTAAAGTGGTTGTTGCAAAAAGGTTGTCCTTTAATAATTCTTGCGTGCAACACCGCGTCGGCAAAAGCGTTGCGATCTATTCAACAAAAAGACCTCCCGAAACTCGGTGCAGACAAACGTGTGTTGGGAGTTATAAGACCAAGCGCAGAAGTAATTGGGAATTATTCTAAAACAAATCAAATTGGGATACTTGGAACGAATGGTACAGTAGAATCGATGTCGTACCCGCTTGAGATAGAGAAGTTCTTTCCCGACGTAAATGTCATCCAACATGCCTGCCCTCTTTGGGTTCCGCTAGTTGAAAACAATGAATACAATTCTACCGGAGCGGATTATTTTATTAAAAAAGATGTGGACGAATTATTGAGCAAATCACCGGGAATAGATACCATTTTGCTCGCCTGCACTCACTATCCGCTACTGGCAGGTAAAATAAAAAAATATGTCCCGGAAAATGTTCAATTGATGTCACAGGGTGAAATTGTAGCTGGAAGCCTGGTTGATTATTTAGCCCGCCATCCCGAAATTGAAGAAAAATGCAGTAAAAATGGGCAAATTGCGTTTTTTACAACTGATTCAGCCAAAGATTTTGATAAGCATTCTGCCGTATTTTTTGGTAAGCCCGTAAAATCAACTCACGTAGACCTGGTTTCATAATTCAGTAAAAAATATCGTGAAGCTCCTTTAAAATCTAAAATACTTTCTTACTTTTGCAGCCCTTTCACAAACAGCAGGGATGGTGCCCGGCTGGGAATTGGAACAAATTTATTAAAGGAAAAACAAAATAAAATGCCAGGAAAAAAACGTACATACCAGCCGCATAAGCGCCGCCGTAAAAGTGTGCATGGCTTTAGAGAGCGCATGTCAACCGCCAACGGACGCAAAGTATTGGCAAGCCGCAGAAAGAAAGGACGCCATAAGCTTACGGTTTCTGATGAGCACGGAAGTAAAAAATAACATACGCTGAAATATTTTTATGAATAGCCTCCTTTTCGGGGCTATTTTTTTATTTTAGTATCTATCATATTTCCAAATAAATAAAAAGTTGACCATCGGGCACAGACATACATTTAAAAGGGATGAAAAGTTAAAAAGCCGTAAACTTATTCAGCTACTATTCAAGGAAGGAAAATCATTTTCACATTTTCCTCTAAGGATCATTTATGCGCAGCCTGAAAAAAATTATTCTCATTTGCAGGCAACGTTCTCTGTAAGCAGTAAAAATTTCAAGAAGGCTGTCGATAGAAACCGGGTAAAGAGGCTTATGAGAGAAGCGTACCGTTTACAGAAAGCTTCACTCTCAAACAAACTGGAAGAAGATAAAAAAAACCTTGTTGTGTTCATAATCTATACCGGTGGTGCGCCACCGGAATATGATAGCATATTTGAAAAAATGGGTAAAGGTTTGGAGCAATTGTTACAAATTATTTCAGCAAAATCTTAAGACATTTTGCAGCCCATTATAAGAAGAGATCGGTGTATAGCTTTGTCCCGGGCTCTATCGCATATTTTTCCAAAGCGGTAATACCCTCGTTTGCCAATACATCTTCGTCTATGAAGCAATTTCCTGTACATTCCTTCGAAGGTTTCCTTAAAATATAAAAAGCCGCATCAGCAATTATTTCCGGCGTGCGGCTCATTTTTATAAGTGTTTCCCCACCTAACAAATTACGAACTGCGGCTGTTGCTATGGTGGTCTTTGGCCACAAACTATTTGCCGCAATGTTGTATTTTTTAAGCTCACCCGACAGCCCCAATGAAATCATCGTCATATTATATTTACTCATCGTGTAGGCGAGATGGTTAGTAAACCATTTTTGGTCAAGATTTATAGGCGGAGAAAGATTCAGAATATGTGCATTGGTTCCATTTTTTAAATGGGGAATGCAGGCTTTACTTACAAAAAAAGTTCCTTTTACATTTATATCATTAATTAATCCAAATGCTTTTGGCTCGGTTTGTTCAACTTTGGTTAAGCTAATTGCTGATGCATTGTTTATTAAGATATCAATGCCACCAAATGTTTCAACGGCCTTATTAACAGCCTGTTGAATTTGTTCTTCAAACCTTATGTCACATTGCACGGCAAGCGCTTTACCCCCTGCATCTTCTACTTCTTTTGCTGCACTAAAAATTGTTCCTCCGAGTTTGGGATTCTCTTCAGTTGATTTGGCTGCAATCACGATATTTGCGCCTTCTTTTGCAAGCCTTAATGCTATGGACTTTCCGATACCGCGTGAAGCCCCTGTGATAAATACTGTTCTATTTTGAAAACTCATAAGTTAATTTGAAGATGAAAATTCCTAATGGACAGATATAGAAAATAATATTACAAAACACAAACTGAATTGCCTATTGCTAATATTAATAAAGCTATTTTAAAATTTGATAAAACAATTATTTAACCACTGCCACATCTTTTACACTTCCGGTTCTTTTCAATGCACCCCAACCTTGCAACTCTCCCTTAATGGCCTTATTGAAAGATTTTATAAGAATATAATACATTAATTGACGATAGATTAATCTTTGTGGCAGCATCCATACCAGCTTGAAATGATTTTCTCTTTCATAAGCAAATGCTAAAGCAGCGCCTGCAACATCAATAAACGTAAATATAATATAATACAAAATAATATGAGGTATGCTCGCCACAATTACTCCGAAGGATGCTGCTACAAGGCTAAGGACCAAAATAATATCTGCAAGGGGAGCAAGTATAGGCAATATCATTTGGTAAATTAAAATATTGGGCATGGCAATCATTCCAAAGTTTTTATACTTCGGATTAAAAACGGTATCACGATGTTTCCAAAAACATTGCATAACACCAAAACTCCACCTGAATCGTTGTTTCAAAAATTGCCTGAAAGTTTCCGGTGCCTCGGTGTAGGAAATAGCAGAAGTACAATTTCTAATAATATAATCATGACGCAACAGCCGCATCGTAAGGTCACAATCTTCAGCAAGTGTATCGGTCGTAAAGCCTCCTGCAATCAAAACAGCATCTTTGCGGAAAGCCCCGATGGCACCAGGAATGACCGTAATACAGTTTAATAAATCAAATGCCCGTCGGTCAAAATTTTGAGAAGTTATATATTCAATGCTTTGCCAATGTGTGATCATATTTATCTCATTGCCCACTTTTACATTTCCGGCAACGGCGCCAACATTTTCATTGTCAAATTTTTTCATTAATTCAGAAACAGCATCTGTCTTAAGTTGTGTGTCTGCGTCTATGCATACCACAAAATCGGCTGTTGATTTTTGTATCCCGAAATTAAGAGCAGAAGCTTTTCCTCCATTTGATTTTGTATAAACCCTCACTTTTGGATTTGCAAGAAAGTATTCTCGAACCGTGGTATAGGTTTCATCTTTGCTTCCATCATCTACAAAAATAATTTCGAGCTGCGGGTAATCCTGTGCCAGCAGGCTTTTTACGGTTCGAATTGCATTTACTTCCTCATTATACGCTGGAACAATTATACTTACTAAAGGCCAATTACCTTTATTGGTGGTAAGCAAAGGAGAAATTTTATTCGACCTGGAATCTTTTCGTTTTTGAATGCTTGCCAAAACAGCCATTAAGATTATTCGGCCAACTGATAATAAGATGCCAAAGATAAAAAGCGAAAATAAAATGTGGCCGCTCCAATATCCTGCTTCGGCCAGGAAAAAATTAAATCTTCTTGTCCATCTGTCACGGGAAGAAGCTACTCTTGGCATCACTTCATCTTTTGTTTTTCCCATCAGGTCAGCAACAGTTGTAAAAACATACCCTTGCTTTTTAAAGTAATCAATTATCCTGGGGAGCGCTTCAACAGTAGATTTTCGTGTTTCTCCACCAGCATCATGCAATAAAATAATACTGGCATTTCCATCTTGCACCTGCCTCACCACACGTTGAAAAATACTGTCGGCACTTACACCCGGCGCCCAATCGTTAGGATCAATACTTTCATTAACTGTCAAATAATTTTCATTCCGGCTTCTTTCAATCGGAGCAAGCTCTTCGTAAGTTTGTGGCTCGGAATCGGCGTTGTATGGAGCTCTGAATAAAATGGTGGAATGACCGGTAATGCTTTCTATTAGTAGTCGCGTTAGTTTCATTTCAAGTTCTGCCCTTTGCAGACTCATGTCTGCAATATTGTGATGCGTGAAAGTATGATTGCCAATTTCAAATCCATCTTTAAATTCCCGTTGCAGAATTGGAATATTTTGTTCTGCATTAATGCCAACCACAAAAAATGTTGCAGGTACTTTTTCACGTTCTAATATGGTAAGAATTTTAGGTGTCCACTCTTCGCTCGGCCCATCATCAAAGGTGAGAATAAGCTTATGTCCTTTTCCCACGGTGGTATCTTCTGCAAATTTTCTTATTACATAACCTGAAGGAAGTTGAACATAATTCTGTTCGGCAATGAGTTGCTCCGCACTGTCAATTTCGAAGTTAATTTTTCCGGGTTGTGGAGAGAATATAATGTCAAGAACTTCCCCTTCACCCTCGAATCCAACATTATTTTGAGTTATTGGAATAGTGGTAAGTGAATCAAAATTAAATGGCTGTTGTTGTAAGGAAGAATTACTCAATAAACGGCTATAATATTTCCACATGCGCTGATCTTCACTTCCAAGCCGCCACAATGCTGTACCTGCTGTTGGAAATTCATCGCTGAAACGAAGAATATTGAAAGTAGTGGCCGCATCAGTGAACCACACTTCATGACGGGTTGTATCAACATCATCCGTGCTGTCAGTTTCTTCCGAATCATAGCTAAAATGTAGGTTGTATGAATCGTTATCATAAATAATTTTTGCATCAAGCGCTTTAGCTTTATTAATGGCATCGTTATAGATATAATCCTGGTCGTGTTTTCCATTTGCCCAATCGTATCCAAAGGCACCTATTCCAAGAATTATTTTGGATGGATCAATACGTTCGGCGGTCCACGACACGGCATCTTCAATCCATTTTTGCCCGCTTATCGGCCCCGGGCCTGTGGAGTTATTAAATTCATCATAAGCCATTAGAACGATGTAATCATTATAGGCCGATAATTTCGTGTAGTCGTAGTCGTTATTCTTAGGTTCCACATCCATACTTACCAGCATTCCTCTTCCGTGCAATTTTTCATATAATTTTTTTTGAAATTGGGTAAGAGGTGCATTAGTGGTTTCCACCAGTTCTTCAAAGTCTATATTTATGCCATTGAGTTGGTAGTAAGATAATGTGTCCGCAATCTGTTGTATAAAATTTCTTTGCAGGACTGAGTCGTTTAAAATTTTATGCAGGAGCTTTCCATCAAAGCCCTTTGATATCGACCTGAAGTTAGAAACAATGGGCATAATCCGCAGTTGTTTTTGCTTCATCAGGGCCAGTCCGGCACTGTCGATCCTTGTTTGCAGGTGAAAAGTTAGGGTATCAATAAAAAACCATTCGGGAAAAATGGTGTTGAGCTTATCAGCATTTTTTTGCAAATCGGGATAAGAGGTATTAGCAGTCCATGGCGTATAAAATGCGGCTCTAATCAACGGAAGCGAATTGGCTTTTGAAGCTGTCTTATTCCTTGCTTTCTTTAAAGAGTCTGTCTTTACCTTTTTTAGTAAGAAGTCTTTAAAGCCTTTATATTTTTCATTCTGGGTATTTTTTAAAGTGAGCGGGTTGGTAGGATCGAGCGAAGTTTCATATTCTTTGGCCTTTGCCTTCATATTTGGCAAACTGGGTTGCGAGCCGCTGTACAATGCGATCCCGAGCACCACAAAAAAGAAAATAGCGATTATCAAAAGTACCCGTGTTGTCCATTTTACACTTTTCCAGCGGGTAGGTCTGTTGGTTTGAAATATTTGGGGAGTATCGCTATTAATCATGAAAGCTTTAATTATAAATAATCAACAGCTTTTGACGTAAAGAAAGTTATTGATGTTTTGCGCAACAAAGATAATAGTAAGACAAATCAAAATTCTTTCCTTATAAATTATAGTAAGTGCTTAACAAATTCTGAAGGAAAAAAAGAAAGGCCCCTGTAGAAACAGGGGCCGTTTACCAAAACTAACTGCTTATGAGAAAATTGACTTTTAAACTTAATACTGGTTATGTTTCAAACCATGTGCCAAAGTTAAGACCACTTATGTTAAGAAAGTTATAAGATGGTTCTAAGCAAATGATAAATACATCAATTACGAAGTTACACATTTCTATTGCTGTTGTTGCGATAATTTTTCTGAATTTTCGGCAAACTGGAGTGCGTCTATAAATTCCTGAAGGTCCCCGTTTAACACATTGTCAAGGTTATATACCGTTAAGCCTATGCGATGGTCTGTAACACGTCCCTGCGGATAATTGTAGGTTCTTATCTTGGCTGATCGATCACCCGTACTCACCAGGCTTTTTCTGTGACGGGAAATCTCTTCCTCTTGTTTTCGCACCTCTTCTTCATACAATTTAGTTCGAAGCATCTGCATAGCTTTTTCACGATTTCCTAATTGGCTTCGCTCTGTCTGGCAAATAATAACAATGCCTGTCGGAAGATGCGTGAGCATTACCTTCGTTTCTACTTTATTTACATTTTGCCCGCCAGCGCCACCACTCCGGGCAGTTTCCATTTTTACATCGCTATCCTTCAATTCAAAATCTACCTCTTCTGCTTCGGGCATAACGGCCACTGTGGCAGCACTCGTATGTACCCGACCGCTCGCTTCGGTATCGGGTACCCGTTGTACGCGATGGACACCGCTTTCAAATTTTAAGGTTCCATAAACGTCTTCGCCCGTTACCTCTATCTGCACTTCTTTATAGCCTCCGACAGTCCCTTCACTCTCGCTAAGCAACGCCGTTTTCCAGCCCTTGGATTCACAATATTTCAGGTACATTCTCATAAGGTTCCCGGCAAATAGTGAGGCTTCGTCTCCACCAGTTCCCGCACGTATTTCAAGTATGGCATTCTTCTCATCCTGCGGATCTTTTGGTATCAACATGTTCCTGATCTGCCTTTCGTACTGTTCTTTTTTTTCCAATAAGCCCGGCATTTCTTCTTTAGCGAGCTCCTTCATTTCATCGTCATCGCTTTCAATCATTTCCTTGTTGAACTCCATGTCATCCAGCAGTTTGGCATATTCGTTTCTCACATTTACAATCTTCTCAAGGCTGCGGTATTCTTTGCTTAGCTGCTTATATTTTTTATTGTCATTTACAATTTCAGGATTAGAAAGCGCTACGCCTAATTCTTCGAACCTTGCTTTTATACCGTCAAGTTTATCTAACATTTTTATATCTATTTATAACTGCAATGCAGGTTATCTTTGATTTCCGGGATGCAAAATTAACTTATTAGTTTTTAGATGGAATATCGAAAATTTAAGGCAGATTATTTATTTACAGGGAAAGATTTTCTTAACGGAAACAGCGTATTAGTAACCGATGATACAGGTAAAATCTTGGAAATTATTGATGAAAGCGCCGCCGGACAAGACGTAGAGATATTTAACGGCGTTCTTTCACCTGGATTTATCAACGCTCATTGCCACCTGGAACTATCACATTTAAGAGATCTTATTCCGGAAAAAACCGGGCTTGTTGATTTTGTATTTATGGTAGTGACGGAAAGACACTTCGCCCAGGAACAAATTTCCGATGCTATTGATAAAGCCGAAAAAGAAATGCTACAACGTGGCATAGTGGCAGTTGGGGACATCTGTAACAATACACTTTCACTTCACCAAAAACAAAATAGCCTCCTTCTCTATAAGAATTTTATTGAAGTTAGCGGATGGCATCCGGATGTTGCGGAAGCCAGGTTCGAAAAAAGTAAATTGTATTACGATGAATTTGTTCAAAAAAAACAGGAAACGTATTTAGTTCCTCATGCCCCGTATTCCATTTCCAAAGATCTGTGGGGAAAAATTACCCCTTATTTTTCCCAAAATGTGGTGAGTATCCACAACCAGGAAACACGCGATGAGGATGAATTTTTTTTGAATGGCTCGGGAAATTTGGTGGACTTGTATAGAAAGATGAAGATTGATAATTCATTCTACCAATCGCCAAAATTAAGAAGCCTTCAAACTTATTTTGCCAATTTTGAAAAAGCTTCTTCTGTTATTTTAGTGCACAATACTTTTACGCAACAAGAGGACATCGATTATATAGATAAAGCGAAAACCAAGGATCAACTGGTATCTTTTTGCCTGTGCCCTAATGCAAATTTTTATATTGAAAACAAATTGCCACCAGTAGAAGTGCTTTTGCGTAACGAATGTAATATAGTGGTGGGAACAGATAGTCTTGCATCAAATCATCAACTCGATATCCTGGAAGAACTAAAGATAATTTCAAGAAATTTCCCTGGTATTCCGCTGGAAACATTATTGCAATGGGCAACTATAAATGGAGCTAAAGCATTGCGGGCAGATGATGTACTTGGCAGTTTTGAAAAGGGAAGGCAACCGGGAATAGTTCTCATAGAAAATGTTGAAGGTAAAAAGCTGTCTCAAACTGCTGTGGCCAGAAGAATTTTATAGGTTAACTTATTCCGATAAAACACGCAATACAGGGAGCGTTTTCATAACGCCAAAATCGGCAATATGAAAATTGTAATAGTTCTCGAGTGCAGATAAAATAATTGCCCGGATACTTTTATTCAGTTTTATTTCTTTCAACTCTGATGGGTGTAACACTTTTAATAATTGTGAGAAATGATGACTGATACCAGGTTCTAAATAATTATCATTTGCCAGTGGCTTACTGGTAAAAATCCCTTCACTTATATTGAAATGATTTTTTTCTGTAGAGTAATTATCCTGGATGCTCAAACCAAAAAAATGAGCAAGTTGCATAGCGAAATAAATAGGGAAATTGCCAGTCACTTCGTTTTCTGCAACATCAAGCTGCATAAAAGCATCTTCACAAAAGTGAAATAGATCCGCATTGGCCTCGGGTTGTTTGAGGCATTTTTGTAAAAGCTCCACCATATAAAGTGCCACCGAATTTTTAGTTACATCACTTAAAATATTTCTATAGAGGTAACTCCATTTAAGGTCTTTAATACGTTGTAAATTTTTAAGCTCATTATGGTACACCTCCATTTCGAGCATAGATGACGGTTGAAAAAAATGAGCTTTTGAAGTCTTACTTTGTGTACGAACGCCATTCACAATATAAGATTGAATACCAAACAACTCAGTGAAAATGGATGCAATCACAGAAGTTTCACCGTATTTAATGGTACGCAGTACAATTCCTTTTGTGGCGTGAATCATTGGAACGTAAAGTAATGAATGATGTTCGGTTCTTTTTATCTAAATTAATTCATATTCCATTTACAGGATCGCAAAGAAACTATTGACATACAATGACCCAATCTTATTAGATGTTATTGGTAAAACTTATCTGTAATTTCGGCCCATGTACACATTAAAGAAATCACTTGGGCAGCATTTTTTAAAAGATGAAAAAGTGGTGCAAAGGATAATTGACGAACTTCAAAAAAGTGACTTCACAAATTTATTAGAAGTGGGACCTGGCGGCGGCGCACTTACCAAACACCTTTTGAAAATTCCACGCATCCACTTTAAAGCAGTTGAACTGGATGAAGAAAAAGTTAATTTTCTTTTAAAACAATTTCCCTCGTTGCAAAATAATCTAATTCATCAAAGCTTCCTTACAATAGACCGCCCGTTTGACGAACCATTTACTGTAATTGGCAATTTTCCTTATAATATTTCCACCCAAATTCTGTTTAAGGTATTGGAATGGAAAGAATATGTACCGGTTGTAATTGGCATGTTTCAAAAAGAAGTGGCAGAAAGAGCAGCCGCGAAAGAAGGAAGTAAAATATATGGTGTATTAAGTGTGCTCCTGCAATATTACTATAGTGTTGAATATTTATTTTCGGTAGGCAACGAAAGTTTTACACCGCAGCCAAAAGTTCAAAGTGGGGTTATCAGGCTAACCAAAAATAAAAGTCAATTACCGGTGAAGAGTGAAAGAGCCTTTTGGGTTTTGGTAAAAACAGCGTTTAATCAACGCCGTAAGACGTTAAGAAATGGGGTGAAGAGTTTGTTTTCAAAAGAAATTCTAGATGACGATTTATTTAATCGTCGGGCCGAAACTTTAAGTGTTGAAGAATTTGCAGCCCTTACTTTTAAAATGAGTTGATGAAGAATATAAAAGTGACTATTTCCCTGGTTTTTGTTTCACTATGCATGTTATCGTGCTATGCGCCAAGATATGTCTATAGCCCTTCAACGCAAAATATTCCTCTATTACACAAGAAAAATGATCTTGAGTTTTCGGGTTTCTATGCAGGTTCTATAAATGCCTTTAAAGAAAAAGGGAATAGTATTAACGGTTTAGATTTACAGGGCTCATGGGCCGTTAGCAGCCATTTTGCCCTTATGCTCAATGAAAGTTTTCGGTGGGAAAAGAATAGCGGTAACGATAGCTTTTTCCCTGGCGATAGTTCATTATTAAATTACAAAAGAAATTTTACCGAGTTGGGCGGCGGCTATTTTACATCGATGGCTTATAACGAGAAAATGCAGTTCCAGTTATTTGGCGGAGTTGCATTAGGCGCTTCAGATATATCCGACGAATATATTTCGAATATGGCTCATGTGAATAAATATCACAATAGTAGCGTAACAAAAATTTTTATTCAGCCTGCTATTATTTATAATCTTTCAAAAAAATTCTCAGGAGCGATGAGCTCTCGTTTTACAGAGATTGTCTTTACTCATATTCATACCAATTATACACCGCAGGAACTGGATAATTATATCCTGGATAGTCTTACTGTATCCCCTGTCTTTTTCTGGGAACCGGCCGCGAGTTATACTGTTGGATTTAAGAAACTCCCATTAAAGTTGAGAATACAGGGTTCGATTTCAATCCTTTTAAATCATCGCTTCGTTGAGCATCGAACAGGCAACGTAGCCATAGGAATTATTGCAGACTTTGATAAAAAAAGAATAAGAAGTAGATCGACCAAAGACTAACAACCATTTATCCTTCCCTTTAGTTGTAATTTTGCAGGAGCGATTGTCTTGTTATCAAAATGATTTTTAGGTATGGCACATGAAAAAAAAACAAGCTCTGTACGAATTGTTACAGCTGCCTCATTATTTGATGGGCACGATGCTGCTATAAATATTATGCGGCGTATTATGCAGAGTAAGGGCGCTGAAATTATTCATCTTGGCCATAACCGGAGCGTGCACGAAATAGTTGAATGCGCCATTGAGGAAGATGCGCAGGGCATAGCAGTTACAAGTTACCAGGGAGGCCACCTGGAATTTTTTAAATACATGAAAGATTTGCTTGATGAAAATGGCTGTGGCCATATAAAAATTTTCGGTGGAGGAGGCGGCACCATTTTGCCTTCAGAAATAGAAGAGTTGCAAGCATACGGAATTACAAAAATTTATTCACCTGATGATGGCCGGCATATGGGCCTTGAAGGAATGATAGAAGATGTAGTTAGGAAATGTAGCCTCCCTCTAGCCCCCTCCTCACTAATAGTTAACGGGAGGTCGGGGACAACAGCTTCTAATGGTAATGGCAAGTTTGCGTTAGGTGAATGGAGAGATATAAAAAAGATTGCAACCTCTATAACTCAGGCGGAGAGCGGTGAATCAGTTGACATATTATTGAATGGAAGAGACAACGCTGCGGCATTAAAAAGTAAAAAAGTACCCTCACCAGTCCTTGGCATAACCGGAACCGGAGGCGCCGGTAAGTCTTCCGTTACTGACGAGATTGTTCGCCGGTTTCTAAAGAATTATCCCGATAAAACTATTGCGGTTATTTCTGTTGATCCTTCGAGGAAGAAGACCGGTGGTGCGCTATTGGGTGATCGCATTCGCATGAACTCTATCCATCATCCACGGGCTTATATGCGATCTCTTGCCACCCGTGAAAATGATAAAGCATTGAGCAATTACGTGCAGGAGGCCATCGATATTTGTAAGGCAGCCGGTTACGACTTTATTATTTTGGAAAGCGCAGGCGTAGGACAAAGCGATGCATCAATTTTGGATTATTGTAATGTGAGTGTGTATGTAATGACTCCCGAATATGGCGCCGCATCGCAACTGGAGAAGATTAATATGCTTGACTATGCAGACATTGTTTGCCTGAATAAATTTGACAAGGCAGGTGCGTTGGATGCATTGCATGATATCAAAAAACAATATAAGCGGAATCATGGCCTTTGGAATGCAAAAGATAATGAGCTCCCCGTAATTGGCACTGTTGCTTCTTTATTTAATGATAAAGGATGCAACGAACTATTTAATAAGATAGTTGATATTGTTGACAAAAAAACCGGTAACACTTTTAAGGGATATAGCGCTTCGAAAATAAGTGGCGGAATTGGTGAGCCTATAATTCCCGCAAAGAGAGTTCGTTACCTGGCGGAGATAGCTGATGAAATCATAAATTACAACAGGCTTGCTCAAGACCAGGCTGAGCTTGCCACACAGCTATACCAGTTAAAGGGAGCCGCCAGGATTATTAATCAGGATAAAACGACCGACAACGAAGAAACTAGTACTGCCATAAACGAAGCCATTAAAAAAATTGAAAAGAAATTATTACCGATTTCTAGAAAATTAATAGATGAGTGGGACGTTGTTAAAAATACTTATAAGAAAGAATTTTTTGAATACGATGTAAGGGGTAAGATAATTAAGCAGCCACTATTTGTTGAATCGCTTTCCCATTCAAAAATTCCAAAAATTGCTGTGCCGAGGTTTAAAGATTGGGGAGATATTTTGCGCTGGAGGTTGCAGGAAAATTTCCCGGGAAAATTTCCCTATACCGCCGGGGTCTTCCCTCTAAAGCGCCAGGAAGAAGATCCTACAAGAATGTTTGCCGGTGAAGGCGGCCCGGAAAGAACCAACAGACGTTTTCACTATGTAAGTTTGGGACAGCCTGCAAAACGCCTCAGCACTGCATTTGACAGCGTAACACTTTATGGTGAAGATCCTGATACCCGTCCTGACATTTACGGAAAAGTTGGTAACAGTGGTGTGAGTGTGGCATCAGTTGACGACGCAAAAAAATTGTATAGTGGCTTTGATCTTTGTGATGCTAAAACTTCTGTAAGCATGACGATCAATGGACCGGCGCCAATGTTGCTTGCATTCTTTTTGAACGCAGCAATTGACCAGCAATGTGAGAAATACATTATTGAACATAACTTACAGGAAAGCATAAACGCAATTATAGAGTCGAAATTTAATATTGATTTTTTACCAAAGTATACAGGGATTAATGGTGAAAAGGTACAGCCGTACCAGGGCCAAATGATTGGCCAACTTCCCGAAGGAAACGATGGTTTAGGCCTAAGACTTCTGGGTTTATCGGGCCAGGATGTTTTGGATAAAGAAATTTATGAACAAATAAAAGCAAAGGCCTTGTCAACTGTTCGCGGCACTGTCCAGGCAGATATTTTAAAAGAAGACCAGGCACAAAATACTTGTATTTTTTCTACTGAATTTGCTTTGAAATTAATGGGAGATGTACAACAATATTTTATTGAAAAAAAGGTAAGAAATTTTTATTCTGTTTCAATCAGCGGGTATCACATTGCGGAAGCCGGTGCTAATCCTATAACGCAACTTGCATTTACACTTTCTAATGGGTTTACTTACGTTGAATATTACCTGGCCCGTGGAATGAACATTGACGATTTTGCACCAAATCTTTCTTTCTTTTTCAGCAATGGTATGGATGCTGAATATAGTGTAATAGGCCGTGTTGCCCGCCGCATCTGGGCAAAGGCGATGAAATATAAATACCACGCCAATGAGCGGTCGCAAAAATTGAAATATCATATTCAAACCAGTGGCCGAAGTCTTCATGCCCAGGAAATAGATTTCAACGATATAAGAACCACACTACAAGCCCTGTATGCTATTTATGATAACTGCAACAGCCTGCATACAAATGCCTATGATGAGGCGATTACCACGCCAACCGAGGAGAGCGTGAGACGTGCAATGGCCATTCAGTTAATAATTAACCGTGAGCTGGGGACTGCCAAAAATGAAAATCCCAACCAGGGAAGTTTCTTGATTGAGGAGTTAACTGACCTGGTAGAAGAGGCTGTGATGACGGAGTTTAACCGCATATCAGAAAGAGGTGGCGTATTGGGTGCCATGGAGCGTATGTACCAGCGTAATAAAATCCAGGAAGAGAGTCTATATTATGAAACGCTCAAACATACAGGCGAATTCCCAATAGTTGGTGTAAACACTTTTCTCAATAAGGCCGGTTCTCCTACCATTCTACCGGCGGAGGTTATACGCAGTACCAACGAAGAAAAAGATTTGCAGATAGATAATTTGAATGCCTTTCACAAACGGCATAAAAATGAGAGCAGCAAAATGTTGAGGCGACTGCAGGAAGTGGCAGTAAACAACGGAAATCTTTTTGAAGAATTGATGGAAACCGTAAAATATTGTTCATTGGGTCAAATAACCCATGCATTATATGAAGTAGGTGGGCAATACCGGAGAAATATGTAAGACGGTTTTCAAAAAAAAGCACCGCAATTCTGCAGTGCTTAAAAAAAATCAATTTATTTTCAATGCAGTTTCCTGGTGTATTCGTCGAGTCTCACAATTTTGCCATCCTTAATTTTGAGATCATCAATTATATCAGCTGAATCTTTTTTGCCTTTCATATCTTCCCAATGCTGCCTGTACCATATTGTAACCCATTCCTCTTTTTTATCTTTAGAAATAACCGATTCCCAATCACTCATCTTTACGTCCATGCTTTTCATTTCTCCCCTGGATTTTGTAAACATTGCCTGAACGCTATCGGCCGGAAGAGTCTTGTCCAGTCCATCAAATTGAAGGTGTACGGAATCACCGAAATACTTCATAGATTCCGGAATATTTCCGGTTTCATAGCCTTTCAGGGCTTCCAGTGCTACCATTGTGTTTGCCGTACTGCCCATATCCCAATTGTCAGGATGGTCAATAGTATATGGGTAAGTCATAGCAACAGGAGCTGCTGCAGCTGTAGAATCTTTAACTGCTTCTTTTGTGTCTGTGCCTGCGTTGTTACAAGCAGCAAAAGCAATAGCTGCCATAAAAAATAACGTCAATTTTTTCATAATGAATTTTTAATGATGAATAAATACAGGTGAAATATAAGATAGCAACTTACTGTTCAAGGGGCATAACAAGTTAACTATTCAGTAGTTGATATACAAAAAAAATGGAATAAATTTTAATTGAAATGAGGAGGTCAGGTTTGTTGGCCTGGCTAATTACCTTTACTTAAAAAAATGCGGAGACTTTCATTTTTAATCCTTGTTTTAATATTGATAATTTTTTCATGTTCCTCAAATAAATATGCCCGTACCAACAGAGTATATAAGCGCCAGGTAAAATCGTTTGCAAAAATTATTCGTAAAACACCATTAACCGACAGTATTTACAATTCAACTCCGTGGGTGGGCACTACCAACTTCGGCCTTCGCAAACCCAATTTTGTAATTATCCACCATACAGCTCAAAGTAGTTGTGAGCAAACATTACAAACCTTCACTTTGCCCAGAACGCAGGTAAGCGCCCACTATGTAATTTGTAGAGACGGAACGGTCCATCATATGTTGAACGATTACTTACGTGCATGGCAGGCAGGCGTGAGTTCCTGGGGAAATGACAGGGATATCAATTCATCTTCCATAGGCATTGAGCTCGATAATAATGGCTTTGATTCTTTCCCCCCGGCACAAATCAGCAGTTTACTAACGGTGTTGGCTACTCTTAAAAAAACCTACAATATCCCAACAGCAAATTTTATTGGCCATGCCGATATAGCTCCAACGAGGAAAAAGGACCCCAATGTAAAATTTCCGTGGCAATTGCTGTCGCAAAATGGCTTTGGTTTATGGTATAATGATACAACTAATATTTTTCTGCCCGACAATTTCAATAGCCTGGAGGCGCTGCGAATTATAGGGTACTCGGTTAAGGATAGCCTTGCAGCTATTGTTGCATTTAAACGTCATTTTGAAATGCAGGATAGCAGCACCATTCTTACCTGTGGCGATAAAAAAATATTGTACAAACTAATGGCGAAATATGAATAATAACTGTTAGAAAAAGGAAAGCCCACACCATGTACGATGTGGGCTTTGTACCACCCTATCAGCTCGTAAATTAATAAATGCGGCTATGCATGTTCGTGTATGCCTTCCCGTATTTGCTCCAATATTTTTTTGTTAAAAGCTTCGAGGTCTTTAGGGCTGCGGCTGGTGATAAGATTATCATCAACTACCACTTCCCTGTCTCGCCAATCTGCTCCTGCATTTTTGAGATCTGTTTTAATAGAAGGATAGGATGTTAGTTTTCGCCCTTTTAATAAACCGGTCTCGATCAACAATTGTGGGCCATGACATATTGCTGCAACCGTTTTTCCAGTCTTCATAAAATCCCTTGCAAACTGTACGCATTGTTCGTTCATCCGCATATGGTCGGGGTTCATAACGCCACCCGGTATTAGCAGTGCGTCGTAGTCTTCTACGTCTGCGTCGGCCAGGTTAACATTTACCGGCAATTCAACGGACCAATGATCTTGTGACCACGCTTTAACTTTACTTTTTTGTGGTGACACAATGTCAACTTTGATTCCTGCATTTTCCATTGCTTTTTTGGGACTGGTTAATTCAGTTTCTTCGAAACCATTCTCGGTTAAGATGGCTACTTTTTTTCCCGTTAGGTTTGTCATAATTTAATTTTTTTTAAGGTTAACGAATTTTTGTTGATGTATTGTTTTACATCTTTTTTATATCGTTTCAAGCAACCAATAAATATGCCTTCAAAAAATATTTTATTATAACGGGAATTAAAATTTAACATTCAAATTCATTTTCAAGGAATCCACAACTAGGATCTTGTGGAAAAGTAAAATTCAAATTTATCATTGTTCCTTTACTTTTTACTTTACTATGATAGAACATACAATTTGCTTTTTTAATCTTACAATCGACTGTTGAATTTTGGCAACAATAACTTTTCATTGTTACTTTACTTAAATAATTTTTTAAATAAGTTGATGTACCTCGTACCTGTCTCCGACAAGGCCTTAGAAAAACAATTCCTTGAAGTTCCTTTAATCATTTACAGGAACGATCCTAATTTCATTCGGCCACTGGATCATGATGTCACTGATGTTTTTAACACTGAAAAAAATAAAGCGTTCCGTTTTGGCACATGTACCCGGTGGATCTTAAAAGATGATGACGATGCCTTGATTGGAAGGATTGCAGCATTTGTGAATAAAAAATATAAGAACAAAGGAGACGAACAACGTACGGGCGGAATTGGTTTCTTTGAATGCATCGACAACCAGCAAGCCGCTGACATGTTATTTGATGTCGCCAAAAGTTGGCTGATGCAACATGATATGGAAGCTATGGATGGCCCAATAAATTTTGGTGAACGTGATCGCTGGTGGGGCCTGGTGGTGGATGGCTTTAAACCCCCAATTTATTTAATGAATTACAATCTTCCTTATTACGTTGAGCTTTTTGAAAACTATGGATTTAAAAATTTTTATAACCAAATATGCTGGCATCTTTTTGTACAAACCCAGCTTAGCGAAAAGTTTTTTGAACAGAACGGAAAATATAGTTCGAACCCAGAGTATAAGGCCATTCACATCAAAAAAAGCCAACTGAAGAAATTTTCCTCCGATTTCAGCATTGTCTATAATAAAGCATGGGCGATGCATGAAGGCAACAAACAACTAAATAAAGAAGTGGCTTATAAAATGTTTAAGTCGATGAAGCCGGTAATGGATGAACATCTTATTTGGTTTATATATCATAATAATGAGCCAATTGCTTTTTGGGTAAACTTACCGGAGCTTAACCAGATTTTTAAACATCTCAATGGAAGATTTGATTTTATTGCGAAGCTTAAATATTTATGGCTGAAGAAAAAAGGTGTATGCAATAAGTTTACGGGAATTGTTTTTGGTGTTATACCCGAATACCAAGGCAAAGGCATTGATCATTATATGATAGTGCAGGGTTCTAAAGTTATTCAGCAGGACAAGCAGTACGACGAACTGGAGCTTCAATGGCAGGGAGATTTTAATCCGAAAATTTTAAACATTTCTAAAAATCTTGGTGCCACCCAAAGCAGGATGCTGGCCACTTACCGTTATATTTTTGATAGAAGTAAGGAATTTAAAAGACATCCTTTATTGCAATAAAACCCCTCCTGCCTCGCTAAAGGGAGATTATATGACGCTGTAATTGCTATATTTCTTTTAAGATTTGGTTTCTTAACTTGCAGTATATTTTTGAAAATAAAATTCTCCTTTAGGGGTAGGGGTATATGGATAAATTTATAGTATCAGCCAGGAAATACAGACCGCAGAACTTTAGCACAGTTATCGGACAATCGCATATAACAACTACGCTGAAGAATGCCATTAAAAATAACCAACTTGCTCATGCTTTTTTATTTTGCGGACCGCGGGGTGTGGGCAAAACGACCTGTGCCAGAATCCTGGCAAAAACGATCAATTGCGAAAACAGAACTCCTGACGGAGAAGCGTGTAACATTTGTAATTCCTGCGTTTCGTTTGATAATGGAACATCATTGAACATTCATGAACTGGATGCTGCCAGTAATAATTCTGTAGACGATATACGAACCCTTGTTGAACAAATACGGTTTGCACCGCAGGCCGGGAAATATAAAGTGTATATAGTGGATGAGGTGCACATGTTAAGCACAGCCGCCTTTAACGCGTTTCTTAAAACACTGGAAGAACCACCACCATTTGCAATTTTTATTTTAGCAACTACTGAAAAACATAAGATACTTCCTACTATTCTTTCACGGTGCCAGATTTTTGATTTTAAGAGAATCACTAACCAGGATACAGTTGATCACCTTCGTGAAATTTGTGAAAAGGAAAATATAAAGGCTGACGATACCGCCTTGCACGTAATTGCTCAAAAAAGTGAAGGCTGCCTCAGGGACGCTTTAAGTATACTCGATAAAATTGTAAGTTTCACCAATGGGGCGCTCACGTATGCTAATACGCTGGAGCATTTGAATATTTTAGATGAAGATTATTACTTCAGGTTGATGGCCGCAATGCAAGATCAAAGTATTACTGATGCTATATTATTGTACGATGAAATTAACAGGAAGGGATTTGAAGGGGATCTTGTATTGAATGGGTTTGCAGAATTTATAAGAAATCTTTTGGTAAGTAAAGATCCAAAGGTGGCGATGTTATTGGAAGTTTCAGAAGGATTTAAACAACGCTATCTTGACATGGCACTAAAGCTGGATGCCTCTTTTTTAATAAGTGCATTAAATATTTTAAATGAGGCTGAAATAAATTATAGACAGGCAAGAAACAAGCGGCTGCATGTGGAGCTGACATTGATAAAGCTTTGTTATTTGCAACAGGCAATCGAGCTGGTAAGCGACGGTGATCAAATCAATAAAAAAAAACAGGTTGAGCGCATGAAGCCTGTTGCTTTTAAAACACTTACTCCTATTGCCTTTAAGGAAAAAAATACGCCCGAAGCTAAAGTCAAAGAAATAACCCCCGGAAATTCAACAAATAAAAAGAGTAATGGACTGGCTCCGGGAAACGAAGCAAAACTGGTAATTGAAGAAAAACAAAAAAGTAAACCCACACTTCCTAAGGCTGCCGCAGATCATACAATCGTTACTAACGGCAGCGCACGCACGAAAATTGGCAGGTTGGAAAAAATACAGGAGCAGGTGGCTCTTGAAAACAAGCTAAACGGGAATAATGTTAAACCATTAAACGAGGAGGAGTTGTATGTAGCCTGGGGACTTTATATTGAGGTACTTCGAAAAAGTAATAACCATTCCGGCGTTACAAATTTTAAATTGGCAAAGCTTAGTATTGTTGATGACAATTGTATAGAAATAATTACTGACAATAATATTCAGCAGAAATTTATTGAAACAGAAAGAGCCGCTTTAATTGAACATCTCCAGGCTCACTTTAATAATCGTTTTTTAACCTACCGGGTTATTGTAATTGAAAATGAAAAGGATACTGCTGTAGCGGAAAAGCATCTCACCACCAAGGAACAATATTTAAAAATTATTGAAGAATATCCGCTGGTAAAAGAATTAAAAGACAGGCTTGGCCTGCAACTTGATTATTAATTTAATCCCTTATTGCTAACACAATTAAACAAAATACATGTATACTATATTAGGGGCCGGCGGGGCTATTGCCAATGAATTTTCAAAAGTGCTTTTTCAAAATAACGTGCCTCACACTTTAGTAAGCAGAAATCCAAATTCTATTAATGGAGCGCTTACCTTATCTGCAGATCTTACTAACGAATCGGAAACAGATGAAGCAGTGAGAGGTGCAACGATAGTGTTACTATGCCCCGGATTAGCTTATGACATAAGAGTATGGACCGAGAAGTGGCCCTTGATTATGAACAATACAATTAAGGCATGCAGTAAGTATAATGCGAAACTTATTTTCTTTGATAATGTATATCCGCTTGGAAAAGTTGTCGGCCCCATGACTGAGGCGTCGCCATACAATCCTGTGAGTAAAAAAGGAGAACTGCGTGCAACACTAGCTACTCAATTAATGGAGGAAGTAAAATCGGGAAAGATTACTGCAATGATAGCAAGGGCGGCGGATTTTTATGGCCCCAATTGTAAAACAAGTTTCTTAAATGCTTTGGTATTTGATAAGATGGCTAAAGGGAAAAAATCGCAATGGATGGTAAACGATAAGGTAGTGCATTCGTTTACGTTTACCCCTGATTGTGGTAGAGCGTTATGGCTCCTTTCGCAAAACGAACAGGCATGGAATCAAATATGGCATATGCCCACCGCAGAGCCAGCTTTAACAGCGAAAGAAATGATTTCACTGGCCTCGGGAATCTTCCATGCTCCTGATAAAGACTTCGTAATCGGCAAAGGAATGGTAGGAATAATGGGAATTTTTATGCGACTGATGTACGAGATGAAAGAGATGCTGTATCAATACGATTCAGATTATATTTTTGATTCTTCAAAATTTAATAAAGCCTTTAATTTTCAACCTACAACTTATAAAGAAGGATTCGAAATAACAGCCGCTGCGTATAAGAAGGGCTAATCAAATATCTTCAGCCTTCCTGGCTTCAATCTCATACTTATTATGGTAATATCCATGAAGCAAACTTTCCCACAAATATTTAATAATGAAAATAAAATTGCCCTGCTTTTTAAATTGCTGCAAATGGCAAACTTCATGTTTCACCCATCTTTCATTTTTTAAAAAATCTTCTTTTGTTGTATTATGCAAATGAATTGTACTGCCAATAACAATGGCAACTTGTTTCGATTGTAGCTTCTTCGCAGCCAGTTTTGCTATCCATGAATTTTCTTTGATGTTTAAATTCATTATAGAAATTATTTATAGCTGCTATAAATTAGCCAAGGGCTTTCAATATTTCTTCGCTATGAATTTTCGATTTTGGCTTTTTGAAAATCTTTTGAATAACGCCTTTTTCGTCAATTAAAAATGTGGTGCGATGCAGCCCCATATATTTTCTTCCATATAAATTTTTTTCGCCCCAAACACCATATTTGTCAATAATCTTTTTGTCAGGGTCGGCAAGAAGTGTAAAGGGAAGCTTATATTTTTCTTCAAATTTTTTGTGCTTCTTTTCATCATCAGGACTCACCCCCAATACAACCAGTCCTTTATTTTGAAGTATTTTGTAATTATCACGAAGATTGCACGCTTCAATGGTGCAAGTTGGTGTATCATCTTCGGGATAAAAATATAGAACAACTTTCTTTCCCTTAAAATCTGCCAGCGAAATTGCCTTTCCGTTTTGATCTTTTGCTTTAAATGCAGGTGCTTTCTCTCCTTCTGTTAATTGAATCATCGATTTTTTTTTATCTGGTAAAATGAAGAATTTTTTCTGTGGTATTCCCGGCCTCGTCCTGTACCGAAATTTTTAATTCATGTTTCCCGCGGGGGCACATTTCATCGAATTTGTAAATGAACAGCTTTCCTTTGTCGTTGGTAAACATCAGCCACTTTCCGTCAAGTTCCGCACGGAAGTTTTTAATTTCCTGGTTGTTGTCTTTTGGAATGAAAACAATGCGGGAAGCTTTAGCAAGGTTGGCATTATCATGAAAACCTCCTGCGATTACAGGTGGTTCTTCATCCGCAATAAGCTCAAAATTTCCAAAAGTTTTAAAATACGCAGTAAACCATTCGCCATCTGCTGTAGCTTTTACAACTTCGGTTTTATCGCCCCATGTTCTTTTAATAAGCATTTTATTGTTTAATTCAGCGGGTATTGGTTTGTCCGCTTTTATTCTCAAAGTAAAATAATCATGAACCGGTATTAATCCCGATGCTATAACATGAATATCAGAAAAAGTGTTTAGCGAATTGGTAGGTTGTGTTGAATGAACAAAAGCAAATGAATCATACAAGGCCTCTGGCTTTAATACTAATTGCACATTTTCATTATCAAATATGTTTACAAAACCAGGATGAAATTCCTGCTGCTCATAATACGATGCTGCCTCTTTTGCTGATTCGCCCTCATGTATCAATCCCTTTTTTACCTTAAAATCAAGTGTGGATGTGTTTCCATAGGTGTCCTTTACTACAATTTCTACCTCGTGCACCGCGTCATCCGACAGTTCTATCACACCGTCTCCACTAAAATCTTTATAAACTCCCTCAGGATAACCGGGAAGCCTTGACATGTGTTCAATAAAGGGGCCGCCGGCTGCCCTTGTTTTATAATCAATGTGTGCATTAACATACCGTGTTTCATCGTAAGTTATACTGTCTATTTGTAAACCAACAATAGCACGGCCGTCAAAATACAGTACAGCCTCGTAAATGCCATTTGGGTTTGATGATCCGGTATATTTATCATTAGCTGAAATTCCAAAACTTACTTTGTCTGTGTTTACGGTTATGATCGGTTCAGCTGTTGTATATCCTCCCTTTATTTTTTTGAGGCCAAACAATTTTGGTGATTGGCTATAGGTGCTAACGCATCTATCGTACATGGCTAAACGCAAAATCGTGGGCGGTACATTATCTGGAATTGGCAAGCCGAATAGAAGCGGATTTAATACCTTGTCAGTTTTGGTATCCCTTATTTCAAAATGACAATGAGGACCCTGCGAACCGCCTGCATTACCACTGTAAGCAATAAACTGGCCTTTCTTGACCGGGAACATACCTGCCGGAATATCCAAAAAAACCTGCCACGACTGCAATTTATACTGCTGCTCTTTTACGTATTTCTCAAGCGCAGGATAAAAGTTATTAAGATGTCCGTATAACGTGGTTAACCCATTGGGATGGTTAATGTAAATGGCTCTGCCAAATCCAAAAGGTTCCACACGAACATGTGCAATATATCCGTCAGCTGCGGCTTTCACGGGTCGGTTTTGTACCTGGTTGGTACGACAATCGAGCCCCATGTGGTAATGATTAGGGCGCAACTCACCAAAATTTGCGGCTAGCCCAATTTTGGCATCAACCGGGTAAATAAAATAACCTTTAGGATAATTTTTTACCGGGAAAAGCTGGGCTTTCGAATGACCATAAAAAAAGAGTAGTGCTAAAAACAGGAACGGTTTATGTATTAAATCTTTTCGGGGGAAAATCCTTTTCATAATATTTACAAATCTAACACCTAAAAATTTTAAAATAATATCATGACGAAGTCAACAACAATCGCATCACTTATATTTGGCGCCTCAATTGGTTTTGCACTGTTAAAATTTTACAGTATGCCTAAAGAAGACAAAGATGCTTTATTAGATCATCTTAAAACCACGACAAACGATTTGTTGGATGATGCGGAAAGAACCGTAGAAAAGGTTGAACACTATGTTGACGAAATAAAAATGAAAGGAGAAAAAAATTGGATTGAAAAATTATATGTCCTAAAAAAAATGTTCACCGATTTTTATGGAACAGAAAAAAAATATCTTCTTTAATTTTTTGAACTGTTAAATTATCCGTAGAAAAATTTGTTTTTTTGAACCTGATATTTCTCAATTAGAGCATCAATTTTAATTTATTGCTTTTCATTTCAACATTTCAATTTATTTTCGCGGTCGCAGATTAAAAAATTCATGCCACTAGACAAGTCAATTAACTCAGTTTTAATTATCGGTTCTGGGCCCATTGTTATTGGACAAGCCTGCGAATTCGATTACGCCGGAACACAAGCCGCCCGCAGCCTCAGCGAGGAAGGGATAA
This sequence comes from Ginsengibacter sp., assembly GCF_057362405.1. Taxonomy (NCBI): domain Bacteria; kingdom Pseudomonadati; phylum Bacteroidota; class Chitinophagia; order Chitinophagales; family Chitinophagaceae; genus Ginsengibacter; species Ginsengibacter sp. Next base: position 12,421 of record NZ_JBMQQG010000204.1, on the reverse strand, counting down.
AGGTGATACTTATAAACAGCAACCCAGCCACCATCATGACGGATCCTATGATGGCCGATAAAGTGTACCTGCTTCCACTTACCGTTGAAAGCATTGAACAAATTATTGACGAAAATAAAATTGATGCAGTGTTGCCGACAATGGGCGGCCAGACGGCATTAAATCTTTGTAAAGAAGCTGATGAATTAGGTATTTGGGAGAAAAATAAAATTCGCCTTATTGGTGTAGATATTAAGGCAATAGATAAGGCGGAAGACCGTGAAAAATTCCGGCAATGGATGATCGAAATGAACATCCGGGTAGCACCCGCAAAAACTGCAAACTCGTTTTTAGAAGGGAAAGAATTTGCCCAGGAAATAGGGTTTCCATTAGTTATTCGTCCATCGTTTACCCTTGGCGGTAGTGGTGGAAGCTTAGTATATAAAAAAGAGGATTTGGACGAAGCCCTGAATCGTGGACTCACTGCCTCACCGATGCACGAGGTACTAGTAGAAAAAGCGATGATGGGTTGGAAAGAATTTGAGGTGGAATTGTTACGCGATGATAACGATAATGTTGTTATTATTTGCACGGTGGAAAATGTTGACCCTATGGGAGTACATACCGGCGACTCAATTACCGTAGCGCCGGCAATGACATTGAGTGACACTGCTTTTCAAAAAATGCGTAATACAGCTATTGCGATGATGCGCAACCTCGGCAATTTTGCAGGAGGTTGTAACGTGCAATTTGCTTTAGATCCGCAAACGGAAGACATAATTGCGATAGAAATAAATCCGAGAGTTAGCCGCTCATCGGCATTGGCAAGTAAAGCCACCGGTTACCCTATTGCAAAAATTGCAGCTAAACTTGCCATTGGCTTTACCTTGGATGAACTGAAAAACCAAATTACTCAAACTACATCGGCGTATTTTGAACCGGCACTGGATTACGTTATTGTAAAAATTCCACGGTGGAATTTCGATAAATTTAAAGGTGCTGACGATACGCTGGGCTTGCAAATGAAATCCGTTGGAGAGGTAATGGCCATTGGAAGAAGCTTTGCGGAGGCCATTCAAAAGGCTTGTCAAAGTTTGGAAAATGAAGCAGTGGGACTTGGCTACTATGGTAAGAGTCTCATGTATGCTGAGGAGGTTATAGAATATCTGAAGGTGCCCAAATGGGATCGCATATTCAGGATAAAAGACGCCCTGATGATTGGTGTGAGTGTGCGTCGTATCTGCGAATCTACCGGAATAGATCGTTGGTTTATTTACCAGATTCAAAAAATATGTGATTGTGAAAAAGAGTTGATTAAAACAACCCTGGAGACACTTTCGCCTGGGTTGCTAACTAAAGCAAAACGCCTGGGTTTTGGCGATGAGCAAATTGCACGCATCTTGAAGGATGGAAGCACTGATGAAGATATTTATGAAAAAAGAAAAGAGTTTGGCATTACAAGAGTGTACAAAATGGTAGATACCTGCAGCGCAGAATTTGAGGCAAAGACGCCTTATTTTTATAGCACTTTTGAATAGTACCTGAATAAAAAAGATGAACACTGACATAATACATAACGAATCGATCTCTTCTTCAAAAAAGAAAATTATTGTTTTGGGCAGCGGCCCCAATCGCATAGGACAAGGAATAGAATTTGATTATTGCTGCGTACATGGATTGCTGGCCATAAAAGAATGCGGATACGAAGCCATCATGATTAACTGCAATCCTGAAACGGTTTCTACTGATTTTGACATAGCTGATAAATTATATTTCGAACCTGTTTTCTGGGAACACATTTGGGAAATTATTGAGCTTGAAAAGCCGGAAGGGGTTATTGTTCAGCTTGGCGGACAAACAGCATTAAAGCTTGCCAAACGTTTGGACGAAAAAGGGATCAAAATTATCGGCACTTCATTCGACAACATGGACATAGCTGAAGATCGAGGACGCTTTAGTGATATGTTGAAAGAATTAGGAATTCCCTATCCCAGGTATGGAACAGCATTTAATACCGATGATGCTATTGAAGTGGCCAAAACGGTTGGTTATCCCGTTTTGGTTAGGCCAAGCTATGTGTTGGGCGGCCAGCGCATGCGTATTGTTTTAAATGATGAAGAACTAGAAAAAGGTGTGCTTAGTTTATTAAAACATTTGCCCAATAATAAAATTTTAATCGATCATTTTTTAGATCGCTGCCAGGAAGCCGAAATTGATGCCATTTTTGATGGAGACGATTTTCATGTGATGGGCGTAATGGAACATATTGAACCTGCGGGTATCCATAGCGGTGATAGTAACGCGGTGATACCCGAATTTAATTTATCTCCGTTAATTGTTCACACAATGGAAGAATATGCAGAAAAAATTGCCAGGGCGTTGAACATACAAGGATTAATCAATATCCAATTTGCTATTAAGAATGGCGAAGTATATGTAATTGAAGCCAACCCAAGAGCTTCACGCACGACACCTTTTATTGCGAAGGCTTACCAGATTCCCTATTTGAATATTGCCACCAAAATAATGATCGGCGCTGCCAAACTGAAAGATTTTACATTTGAAAAAAAGCTAACCGGTTTTGCTATTAAAGAACCCGTTTTTTCTTTCAACAAATTTCCCAATGTAAATAAAGAGCTTGGCCCTGAAATGAAGAGCACAGGCGAATCTATCCGTTTCATAAAAGATCTTCGTGATCCTTACTTCAGGCAATTATATAAAGAAAGAAGCATGCATTTGAGTAAATAGAAAACCTGTCGTTTTTGTGACAGGTTTTTGTAAAGAGTTTATTTTTCAATTTACCAGTTGCTGAATCTTATTCCTACGTTATAAGGCATCAAATTCAAGCCCTTTTGAAAAATAGAATTCGGGCTATAAGAACCATATAAGTGTGCCGGCCCAAGACCTAATTCTGCTATATAAGAAAATTTCCATTTTTCAAGATCATAGTCTCCGTGATTTTTTAGTTTTCCGCGTTCCCCGCTTATTTGTTTGTTGCGGCTGTTATATAAATATCCCACACTTACTCCTGCACTAAGGCTCAAACCTTTGTTGGATGAATTTGGATTAGTTAGGAAGTTTAGCATAAATGGTATTGTTACATAATCTGCCGCGAGCTTGTTCTTTGAAAAGCTTATTGAATCGCGAAATATAAACGAGTGATCAATGCTTTGATGCGTGTATGGGTTTATTCCGCTCTCATCCATGCTTAATGCTGATTTAAACCGATAATTGTTCAACTCGAGGCCCAGTCCGTATTTCAGGTTCACATAATGCTTTATTAAATTAAGCCTTTGCATAAAAAACCAGATGTTTACATTAACTGATTTTATGGTTCTTAATTTAAAATCATTTTCAGCCAAATTGGGAGTGCCGGGTTTGTTAACGAGATAACTACCTGTCGTTGCAGAAGCATAATTGGTTTTATCTACCCAGTTTGCAAAGCCTAAATCTACTATGAAGGATGCCGTGTTGATGTTGGATTTCTTATTATAGTTCCTGTTACCAACGGTAACGGTTACACGTTTATCATTAGTGTCACCTTTTTTCAATATAATCATTCCGCCAATCCGGATCGTGTCGTTCTTTTTTTGAACCTGGACTGAGTCAGATTGCGCTAGAGAGGTGATGGCAAATAAAATCCCCATAAATCCTAATGCTGTCTTTTTCATTGTTTAATATTTATTAGTCTGAATTATTTTATTTAGTTGGATACAACCTGCCGGTCATCTCCCGAGAGAAGGCGTGTGATTGGGTTATTTCTTTCCACAACACGCTTTACTTTTTTTAAGAAGCCGCCTACTTTTGTTTTCTTGAATTTATCGGCGGTAATATCGTAGAATACATAATTTTCATTTTTATTATCCTCATCTGGCACATAAGAAACGTTTTGCGCATTCACCAGGGGCTCTGTTTTTACTGTCTTATTTTCATCTATCTCTTGTGCTAGTTCTTTTGAAGGCTCAATTTTGTTTAACGGCGATATTTCGTCATTAGGTTTTTGATTGATTCCGTCATTAGAAGCTATTATTGCATCATTAACTTTTTCCGGAAGTTGATTGGTACCAGTTTCTTCCCTTGTTTTTCGAGTGCTATTTACATTTCTTAAAGCTGCAACGTTATTTCTATTATCTAAGGCTTTTTGTTTATTTGCTTTTTTAGCACTGTTTACTTCTTCCAGGGTTTTGTTTCGAGGCTCAACGTATTGAGCAACAGATTCTCCTGATTTTTTCTGCGGAAGAATTTTATTGTCAACTTTTGGTGCTTCATTCTTTGCAGTAATAGAGTGAGTCGTCACTATACCTGGTTTAACCGGCGGCTTCGAAAGCAGCCCGGTAATCCATAAACCAAATCCAATGAAAACCGCTGCAGCAAGCATTCTCCAAAATAGTACCGGAATAACTTTTCCTGACCTTTCCTTTTTATATAAAATCTTTTTATTGTTGAAAACGATAGCGCTATCGGGTGTGAGTCTTGCTATTCCGATTAAATCAAATTCATCTTTTAATTCATTATGATGAGATATGAAATCTTCCGTTTTTATCATTTGTTCTTTTGTCAATTCTTTATCATGGTATAAAACAAAAACCTCTTCGTAATTTTTTTCATTAATGAAAGCCGTTATATCATTTCTATATAAAAATGATTTATCACTTAAATGAATATTTACATCAGGCCTTGCAATAGTGTGATGAATCATCCTGAATTCATCCTCCAGATCTTTGTTATATTTAACAAACATCAATACTTCAGCTTTTTCAGAATCGGTTAATTCATTATCTGCATAAAGCAAAAAATATTCTTCGTAATTATCTCTGTTGATGTTCATCTTAAATTACATTTTCCGGTTTTACCAAATAAGTCTTAAGTTGAATCCTTGCACGATGCAAATACACTTTTACCTGGCTTTCACTCAAAGAAGTGATTTTTGCTATTTCATCATACGAATAACCCTCATAATCTTTTAATAAAACAAGGCTTCGTTGTGTTTCGCTTAATCTTTGCAATGCCTCATTCAAAATCTTATTTATATTATGATGAGGCTGATGCGTTGTTCTCGTCTCTGCAGAAAAATTTTCCTGCAATTGCACTCTTTTATTTTTTCTTATATGATCAATCATCTGGTGATAGGCTACTGTAAATAAATAAGATTTACTACGTTCATTTTCCACGGTTTCCCGGTTTATCCATAATTTCTCAAATGCCGACTGCACAACATCTTTGGCATTTTCTTCGTGCCGCAGGTTTTTTACAATAAAACGGTAAACATTATCTGCATAAAGGTTTACACATTCATTATATTCTTTCTCAGTCATACACTCAATTAGTAGTTTTCTGTCGCTTCCGTTCTGTTTGATAGTGAAACGAAGTTGGAAACAAAAAGTTACAATTTTGTTTTTTTTGATTTTATACAAAATTATAATTTAATGATTTCATGTAGGTTTGCCGGAGAAATACAAAAATCATGAACGAAAATTTTAAGAATCGGATTGGCGAAGAACTGGAAGCCATTAAAGCCGCGGGTTTGTATAAAACTGAAAGAATCATTACGAGTGAGCAGGGCGCGGAGATTGAAGTTGGCGGAAAGAAAGTTTTAAATTTTTGTGCCAACAATTATTTGGGATTATCATCTCATCCAAAAGTAATAAAAGCAGCGAAAAAGTATATTGATGAAAGGGGTTATGGCTTAAGCAGCGTCCGTTTTATATGTGGCACACAGGATATTCATAAAGAGCTCGAAAAAAAAGTGGCCGAATTTTTGGGAACAGAAGACACTATTTTGTATGCCGCTTGTTTTGATGCAAATGGTGGCGTATTCGAACCGTTATTTGGTGAAGAAGATGCAATTATTTCTGATGCATTAAACCACGCAAGTATCATCGACGGCGTTCGTTTATGCAAGGCACAGCGCTACCGTTATGAACATAACAACATGGAAGATTTGGAAATTAAGTTAAAAGAGAGTCAGCATCTACGCAGCCGCATCATTGTATCAGACGGTTCTTTCAGCATGGATGGAACCATTGCACAGCTTGATAAAATTTGTGACCTCGCAGATAAATTCAATGCCATCGTAATGATTGACGAATGCCATTCTACCGGGTTCCTGGGGAAAACTGGAAGAGGCTCACATGAATATCGTGGTGTAATGGGGAGAATAGATATTATTACCGGAACATTTGGAAAAGCTTTGGGAGGTGCCAGCGGCGGTTTTACTACGGGCCGAAAAGAAATAATTGAGATGCTTCGCCAACGCAGCCGCCCTTATTTGTTTAGCAACACAGTGGCGCCAAGTATTGTAGGCGCATCCATTGCGGTCTTTGATATGCTTAGTGAAACCACTAAACTCAGGGACAAGCTGGAAAGAAACACAAAATATTTTAGGAGAAAAATGACTAAAGCGGGATTTGATATAAAACCCGGGGAACACCCCATAGTTCCAATTATGTTGTATGATGCAGTTGTTGCACAAAACTTTGCTGCAAAACTTTTGGATGAAGGAATTTATGTTATTGGATTTTTCTTTCCCGTGGTGGCCAAAGGGCAGGCGAGAATACGGGTGCAATTGAGTGCGGCACATAAGCAAAAACATCTCGATCATGCCATTGAGGCATTTACGAAAGTGGGTAAGGAACTGGGGGTATTGAAATAAAAGAAAACAAGATTTTGTTTTATAACTTTATAATATTATGGAAACAACATTATTAAATAGAATTACAAATAACCCCGCTATTTTAACAGGCAAGGCTGTTATAAGAGGAATGCGCATTTCTGTTGAGCAAATTCTAAAAATGCTTGCCAGGGGAATCTCGCATGAAGAGATACTTGAAGAATTTCCATTACTTGAAGAAGAAGATATCAAAGCATGTCTTGTATATGCTGCAGCAAAAATTTCTCATGAAGAAGAAATAGCATGATTGATGCATCGTCCATTAATATTGTAATTGATGTTGGAGTCGGTAAAATTATTGAAGAATGGTTGTTCAATAATGGGTTTAAGATTTTTGCAATGAGAAATATAAATCCTGAGATGACTGATATAGATATAGTGAAATTAGCCAACAATGAAAATGCGATTATAATAACTATGGACAAAGATTTCGGCGAATTGGTATATAAAAACCATTCCTTACATAAGGGAATTCTTTTATTGAGATTGGACGATGCAGTGGCTGAAGAAAAATTATCTGTTATTCAAAATATTTTTCCTGCTTATTTATCTCAAATACAAAACAGTTTTTGCGTCTACCAGAATGGTAAATTTAGAATTAGAAAATATTCAAATGAGTGAATCCGCTTCAATATTTAAGGCAAAGAGTACTGTTAAGAGTGCAGACCTTGACCATAGGCAAAAGATAAACTTTAATATCGGCAGATACAACGCTGTTGTTCCGCAGGGAAAAAAGCAGTTTGAAAATACCGACCTTGTAAGGGAGCGGGCTAAGAATATTAAATGGCGTGCACTTGAAAACCTCGATCAGCAATTGGAAGAATTTGAAATGAACTTCACAAAACGCGGAGGCAAAGTTATTTGGGCGCAAGACTCACAGGAAGCCTTAGACGAAATTCTAAATATTTGCAAAGAAAAAAATTGCACTTCGATTGTTAAGAGCAAGAGCATGGTTACGGAGGAAATTCATTTGAATCATTTTCTTGAAAAAAATAATATTGAAAGCGTTGAAACAGATTTGGGAGAATACATCCAGCAGTTGGATGGCGAACCTCCCTACCATATTGTAACACCTGCCATGCATAAGAGTAAAGAAGACGTGGCCAAACTCTTTGCAGATAAATTAGGAACGGCTTCGAAACTCACACCGGAGGAATTAACGTTAGTGGCCCGCGAAAAATTAAGAGAAAAATACACGCAAGCGGAAATTGGAATTACCGGGGCCAATTTTATCATTAGTGATATTGGCGCCATAGCAGTTACGGAAAATGAGGGCAACGGCCGGCTCAGTATGGCGTGGCCCAAAACGCATATTGCCATTGTAGGAATTGAAAAGGTTGTTTCATCGCTTACAGACCTTGCCTTAATGTGGCCCTTACTGGCAACGTTTGGTACCGGACAAAAAGTTACGGTTTACAATAGTATTATTTCGGGACCAAAACAAGCCGGTGAAAGTGATGGCCCTGGCGACATGTATGTGATATTATTAGATAATAACCGCTCAAATATTTTGGCGAATCCTAAAATGAGGGAAAGCTTGTATTGTATACGATGCGGAGCATGTTTAAATGCTTGCCCTGTTTACAAAAATATTGGGGGACACGCTTATGGCGCCACTTACAGCGGCCCTATAGGTAGCGTTATAAGTCCGCACTTGCAGGGATTGAGAGAATATAAACATTTGAGTTTTGCCTCTTCGTTATGTGGCAACTGTACCGAAGTTTGTGCGGTCAAAATTAATCTTCACGAATTGTTGCTAGAGAACCGAAAAGAAAGTGTTGATGAAGGGTTGGCCTCTTTCTCTGAAAAGACTGCCTGGAAACTTTGGAAAATATCTTCGCTCAGAAGAGGCTTTATGAATATGGGTAACGGAAACTTAAAATCAACCGTAGTTAATAAATTATTTAAGGGATGGAACAAAGAACGTTCTGATTTACATTTTAGTAAAAAAACATTTAATGAAATGTGGAAGAATCGTTTTAAGAATGTTGAGTAGGCTGCGCCAGTCCTAATGTTTAAAATGCCTCAATCCTGTTATCACCATCACCAAATTATTTGCTTTACAATATTCAATAGAATCTTTGTCTCTTATAGAACCACCCGGTTGTATAAACGCAGTTACACCGGCTTCATGCGCAATCTTCACGCAATCGTCAAACGGGAAAAAAGCATCGCTTGCAACCAATGAATTATTCAAATCAAAATTAAATTGAGCAGCCTTTGCAATTGCCTGCCGCAGTGCATCAACACGCGACGTTTGTCCGCAGCCTTTACCTATTAGTTGTTTATCTTTTATTATGGCGATAGCATTACTTTTTAGATGCTTGCATACCAGGTTGGCAAATATTAAATTACTTTTTTCTTCTACAGTAGAATTTCTGCCACCTGCTTCATTCCATTCAGCAAAATTTCCCTTATCAAAATCCTGCGACAAAATTCCGTTTAAAACGGTCTTCGACATTTGTTTTTGCTGAATGGCGTTTTTAGTTTTCAACAAAATTCTATTCTTTTTTGATTGAAGAACTTCCATTGCATCCGCGTCAAATTCGGGTGCTATCAAAACTTCAAAAAACAAACCGTTTAAAGTATCAGCAGTCTTTTTATCGATTGATGCGTTGGCAATTAACACGCCACCAAAAGCGCTTTCAGGATCGCCGGATAAGGCTGCGTTAAAGGCTTCATTTACATTTACACGCTGTGCGACTCCGCAGACATTGGTGTGTTTAAAAATGGCAAAAGTAACATTCTCTTCATCTTCCTCCGAAGCAAACTCATTCATCATTTGTATAGCGGCATCAACATCTACGAGATTGTTATACGAAAGTTCTTTACCGTGCAACTGTTCAAAAACTTCACCAAGGTTTCCTGCAAAAGATGCCTGTTGGTGCGGATTCTCGCCATAACGAAGCGCCTTTTTTTCCGCGACAAACGGATTTAAAAAAGAAGTTTTATTAAAGTAATTTGAAATCGCCATATCATATCCCGTGCAAACATCAAATGCTTTGGCCGCAAATTGTTTCCGTGCTTCCAGTGATGTTTCTGCATTGTTTTTAGATAAAATATTTTCAAGATCATTGTAATTGCCTTTATCTGCGATAACCAAAACATGAGCGAAATTTTTAGCCGCAGCTCTTATCATAGAAGGACCACCAACATCTATCTTTTCAATAATGGCTTTCTCATCAGAAGTTGATTTAACAGTTTCTTCAAAAGGGTACAGATCAACAATCACCAAATCAATTTCCGGAATATTAAATTGTTCCATTTCCTGTATATCACTTTCCATTTCCCGCCTGCCTAGAATACCTCCAAATACTGATGGATGTAGTGTTTTAACTCTTCCGCCTAATATGGAAGGAAAGCCCGTTAACGACTCAACGGCAACGCAAGGAACTCCGGCGTCTTCTATAAATTTTTGAGTGCCACCTGTAGTATAAATCGTAATATTTTTTTCCTTTAAAAGCTGAATAATTTTTTCCAGCCCATTCTTATAGTAAACAGAAATGAGCGCGGACTTTATTTTTTTTTGCATGAGATGTTGCCGAGAAATTGAACTTTATAAATCGGTTATAAATGCACCCTGTTCAGGAACAGAATGGAAGCGCAAATGTAATTCTTCGCAATCTTTTTTCCATTTTTCAATTTTCCACATCGGGTTGGAGGCATCAAAAATATAAACAGAACAATTAAAAACCGCTGCCAGCCTTGGTATATATAGTTTTGGATTTTTAGATATGATTATGTAATCAACATTTATTTTTTTTCCGGATGTTGAATAAGTAGCGGCGGAATCGATAGCGAGAATTTTTTTGTCGCAAAACTGAAAGAAATTATTTTTCTGAAAGATGCTAAAACCGCTATCAACCTTTTTGCTTATTAAAAAAGAAATTCTCGCCGGCTTAAGGTGAAAATTTTGTAGCACACCATCGGATACCAAATCACTGTCGCCAACAAAATGGTAAGAATCTCCTTCAACAAAATCTATTGCTTTGTGTGCTGGCACATCGTACACAATTATTTTTTTCTGATTTGCATAATGCCAGTTTTTGATCGTCTTATTTCCGGTGAGCAGGGAAGTGGATAATAATGCAAATTGTAGTGCCGGCTTACTTTTTCTAATAAGCCAGTAGAGAGAAAATATTATAACCAGGTAAAGCAATATGGCGTCAGTAACTGAAAACGATATGCCATCCCATAATGAAAATGGCAATGAATTAATATATAAAACAGCATGATTTAGCACCCATATAAACCAGCTAATTAATTTGCCGGTATACATCGCAACTATGTGTAACGGTGAAACAAAAACAAGTGCCAGGGAACTCCATAATGTTACCGTGGCAATTGGTATAGCTATGAGGTTCGAAACCAGAAATAATAACGGAACCTGGTGAAAATAATAAATACACAAAGGCAACGTAAAAAGTTGCGCCGCCAGCGAAACCGAAGCAAGTTGCCACACCCTACGTAGCATTTTATTTTTGAAGTAAAACCAGGTGGAGATAAATTTTTGCGCTATTACAATGCCCGAGACGGCACAGTATGAAAGCTGAAAACCGACATCCCACAACATAAATGGATTAATACAAAGTAAAATAAAAGCTGACGCGGCCATGGAATTATAGATAGACGACTTTTTATTTGCCGCCATTCCAACTGCAATAAACGTAAACATTACAGCGGATCGAAGCACGGATGCCGAGGCGCCGGTTAAAAAAGAAAAAATCCACAAGCCGGATAACAACAGCAATAAACGGGTTATTTTAGAACGTTTTACAAATGGGATTTTACCGGTTATCCAAAAAAGTAATACATATATCAGACCGAGATGCAGACCAGATATGGCAATCAGGTGTACCACACCTGCATTGCTGTAAGCCTGAACCAAATCTTTGTCGAGATCTACCTTGTATCCGATGAGCAAAGCTTTTGCAACTGCCGATTCATCTGGCCCATGTATGTATTTATCCAGGACATTAACTACATAATGTTGGGTCGTAAAGATTGCCTGCCTGAAAGTATTGACGTTATTACCTTTCAACAAAATCCATTCGTTTGATTTAAGATAACATTGATAGAAGATTTGCTGAAAGGCACAGTAACGTTTATAGTTAAACGCAGCTGGGTTGCCGGAATTTTTTATTTCCTGTAATTGTTTTTTTATGATAATCCTGTCCCCATAGGCAATTGTGTTTGATGCTGAATCTTTGGAAAAATAAAGCAGCAATTTTCCGGTAAGAGCATAAACCGACTCGTTTTTAATAATGGCATTAACTGTTGCAACAACTTTCAAAGATTTATTTTTTTCGACGGGTGGTTCATTTATAGTTGCAACAATGTAGCAACCTGAATCATATCTTTTTCCATACCAATTGGTATGATGTCTGGCATCTTTATTCCAGGTGAGAAAAATTCCACCGTTTAAAATAAATGCCGTAATAATAATTCCATTTATTGCCTGAAGATTATAGCGATAGGCAAGCGGCAATAAGTTGAATACACTATAAGCTACAACTAATACGAAGGCGGCAATGATTATAACATTAAGGTTGACCTGCAAATAATATCCGGCTATAATACCAATTATTACGGGTAGTAATAGACGCAGAAATGGTGCCTTCTTCCAGATAAATATTTTATATGACTTAGCCATGCAATATGGTTGCTTCCGTGGAAAGAATGATCAATAAAAAATAAATAAAAGAGGAGGTACTTCCTTGAGATAGAAAGAATCAATTAGAATTTTAAAAATACAATTTTAATTGAGTTTTT
>NZ_JBMQQG010000203.1:0-5832 GCF_057362405.1 Ginsengibacter sp. | reverse complement strand
TCCGCATCTGCATATTTCAAAGACGACGCAGAACTGCTAAAGAAAATTGAAAATGCTGCGTATACGCGGAAGGATGTGGAAAAGATTGCGACAGAATACAACGAGTGGAAGAAAAAAAATCCATAGTGAGAATCAGCTCCACTTAGCTAATCATTAAAGTGCATTAGCCAACTCGGTCCCGGCCGAAGCCCCTGCGGGAGACTGGCTGGGACAGCAGATTGCCCATGCCGTTAGGTATAAACGCTGTCGGGATGGTAAAGCAGATCAACAGTCCATGGTAGTAGATCTGCAACCCGGATTTGGTGCAACGGGCACGGAAGTACCTATATCAATTTCCCCGGATAGAACTCTTGTGGGTTTAACTTCGGTTGGAAATAGTAAACCAGTCATCAACCATACATTGTTCCTTTGCCTTCTTACCTTTGAAAGAATATTCGTTGGATTCCCGATCATAGGTATAATCTCTCATCCACTCCCGGAAATAGGAGGCTGTCAATTCAATCGCATCCATAATAAAATCAATTTCTGCATTGGTCATCGTTGGATGCACTGATAACCTGATCCAGCCTGGTTTGCACAATAGGTCTCCTGAACGCACCGAACTCAATATTTCATAAGACCTGGTCTTATCCACATCCAGCAGCAAATGCCCATAGGTTCCTGCGCAGGAGCAGCCGCCTCTTGTTTGAATGCCAAACCTGTCATTCAGAATTTTAACAATCAAATTATAATGTGCCCCGTTTACAATAAATGAAATAACGCCTAACCTTCTTTTAATATTCGCTTCCAGTATTTCAACATTTCTCATTTTTGATAACCTGGTAAAAATGATCTGCAGCATTTCTTTTTCCCTCTTTAGTATGTTTTCAACGCCCATTGCTTCCTTCAACCGGATGCACATCGCCGCTTTTATTCCCTGCAAAATTGGAGGGGTTCCCCCATCTTCCCGATGTTCTATATTGGTAATATATTCATGAACCTTCCACGGATTGCTATAAGCTACAGTGCCTCCTCCGGGTTGGTCAGGGACAATGTTCTTATACATTTTTTTATTGAAGATCAAAACGCCCGGGGTGCCCGGGCCACCTAAAAATTTATGGGGTGAAAAATAAATTGCATCTAATGCTGCACCGTGTTCTTCAGGATGCATGTTGATGTCAACGTACGGGGCGGAAGAGGCAAAGTCAACAAAACATAATCCGCCGTATTCATGAATTATCTTTGCAATTTCATGATACGGAGTTTGAATACCGGTAACATTAGAACAACCTGTGATTGCGGCTATTTTATTTTTCCTTTGCTTAAATTGCTCTAACAAACTTCTGAAGTATACTAAATCCACATTGCCATTTTCACCGCGCTTAATTATTTCAACTGTTGCGATGGTCTCCAGCCAGGAAACCTGGTTGCTGTGGTGCTCCATATGAGTCACAAAAACAACCGGTCTTAATGCTTCATCTAATTGAAGGGAGCCGGTCTCCTTTTTTACATAATCCCTGGTCCGCTCCGGTATCCTCAGCCCTAAAATCCTTTGCAGCTTATTCACCGCACCTGTTGTTCCGCTGCCACAAAAAACCAATACATCATCGTTATTTGCCCCGACGTGATCTTTGATAATAACTTTAGCGGTTTCGTATGCTTTGGTCATCAAGGTACCTGTAATGGTGGTCCCGGTATGTGTGTTAGCCACAAAGGGCATTATTTCTTTATATATACATGCTTCAATGGGCTGGTAAGCCCTGCCGCTTGCAGTCCAGTCAGCATAAATGATTTCTTTTTCTCCAAAAGGTGATTCGAAAGTTTGTTGCTGGCCGATGATGTTCAGTCGAAAACCAGCAAAATAATCTTCCAACTCACTTTTTGCGATCATACCTGCGGTCAATCTATGCTGACTGGAATAAGTTTGCAATTGAATGTATTTTTTATTTAGAACTTGCAGTAGTAAACATTCCAAACAAATCATACGGATGTTTACTGAAATTATCATTAAATAGGAAGGCAGTTAGAAAAACAAATCCGATAAATGCAAGGACAACAAGTAGCTGAGCCCACGATATTTTTTGAATATCCTGTTTTGATTTTGCATCGCAAACTTCACCCGGGCAATACTGCGCCTTTTCCTTATAAAAAATTGAATAAAATTTGCATCCTAAACAAATACCAAATGCGGATTCGAAGAAAAGGAACACCAGGCAGATGAGGCAGATAATACCAGTTATCGGGCTGTATGAATTTACAACCACCATAAAAATAAACATGGTGCCTGACAGAGCCACACCAATGATCCACGCAAATTTTTTTTGTTGGGCTCCCACGTACTCAGGGACCTGGTTCCTCACAATTAAGCGGCCTGTTATTAAGGTAGGAGAAAATTTAGGGTTAATAAATACACGAATGATGAAATCAATAAAAAACAGGGTTATAACATACTTTATTGGCACGAAATTGTCTTTAAATACGATGAGCATTAAAGAGAAGAACGTGGCTAAAAAAAGTATACCTGCTGATGCTCTTATTTCTCTTTCATTCAGAACAGGAATGTTATAGCCGTCCACATTTTCTCCAAATTGTACCAGGTTATTCATGTTTTCAATTTTTTTTGTTATATAAAAAATAGACTTTTGATAATTTTTGTTTTTGATCTGGTGGTTCTGTTCCTGTGTTTCTTACACAAGAATATATAATTAAAGAAGACATAGAAAGCCCCCGTCAACAAACGACAGGTTGTTGTAAACAAACAACGTAGTTGTGCCAATTGCCCAATACCGTACTGAGCCTGTCGAATGTCATCCTGAGCTTGTCGAAGGATGATTTACTTTTTTAGGTTGTATGTTTACTCCAAAGTCGATTCTATAGATTGCAGGATAAATAGGAAAACATTTACCGATATTTATCCCGGTAAACAATGGGATGAAAAGACAAATCGATATAAAGCGGTACAAATTTTATCTATGGGTTGGGCTGGGTTATTTTTTCCTGGGACTGATTAGCTCTGTTCATATTTATACCGCAAGATTTTTTCCTGCTGTATGTAATAATGCCTGGGCAGTTGTTTATGTTATTGCGCTCAACTATATACTTTTTGAATATTCTGTTCCATTTGTTCTCAGGAAAAGGAAAACCATCATTTACAATATTCTTCTTGCGGTTCCTCTCTTATTTGTTTATTTGATGTTATATTCGTTCGGCTCGTATGCGTGGCGGCTACTGGGAGCACAGTTACAGGTTTATACTCCAAGAACATTCCCTTCATTAGATGTGGCGCTCCAAAATCAAATGGCATATAGCACCGGTTCAGTTTTCTTTTTTGGAATTATCAGGCACATCTATAATTATTCAAAGTTAAAACAAGCCACACAACAGCTTCGCATTCAAAAGCAACAGGCAGAGCTTAACTATCTAAAGTCACAAACGAACCCGCATTTTTTATTTAATACCTTGAATAATATTTATTCTTTGGCGAGAGACAAGAGTGACCTGGCTCCCGAATCCATTTTACGCCTTTCGAAAATATTGCGTTTTATGTTGTATGAAACCGGTGGCGAATTTATAGCTATAGAACAGGAACTGAAGATCATGAGCGACTATATATCCCTTGAAAAATTGCGCTACGATGATTCTTTGCATGTAAATTTTAACCATGATATTGAAGATATGAAACAAGCTATACCTCCGCTGTTGTTGATTCCGTTAGTGGAGAATGCATTCAAACATGGTGTTTCTGAAACAAGAAACCAGCCGTTTGTAGATATACATCTTTCTATTAGTAAACGGCAATTAGCGTTTGTCGTAAAAAATTCTACTGAAGATGTTCCCGGCGAAGGCAAAGTAAAAGAAAACATAGGCCTTTCTAACCTGAGGCGTCAACTGGAAATGCTTTATACGGATTATGATCTGTCTGTTCAGCAAAGCGCATCTGTATTTACAACTACGTTAAAAATTAATCTTGCGAGTCATGCCTGAAATTAAATGTATCATAATAGAAGATGAGCCATTGGCCGTAAAAGTATTATCAGATTATATTTTGCAGGTTCCCTTTCTCGAATTACAGGCAACATTTAAAGATGCTCTTATTGCAACTGACTGGCTGCGCCATAATAACACTGATCTTCTTTTTTTAGATATACACCTGCCAAAATTAAAAGGGATGGCTTTTTTAAAAACGCTCACCCATCCCCCTGCGATAATTATTACAACAGCTTATCATCAATATGCGGTAGAGGGGTTTAATTTAAACGTAACGGATTACCTGTTAAAGCCTTTTGAGTTCGAACGTTTTTTAATAGCGGTAAACAAAGTGAAAACAGCGAAGGGAGAAAAAAACAAACTCAGTGAAAGCCGGGAGATAAAAGACTTTATCTTTTTGAATGCCGAAAGAAAGAGGGTGAAAATTTTATTCTCGGAGATTGTTTATATCGAAAGCCAACGTGAATACGTCAGGATCGTTACCACAAAAAGAGAATACATTTCCAAAATGAGTACTCATGAAATTGAAGATCTTTTGCCTTCCAGCCTCTTTAAACGCATTCACCGTTCTTTTATCATATCAACCGCTAAAGTTGAATCCTATAACGCCGAAATGGTGGAGGTAAATGGTGTCTCAATACCCATCGGCCGGGCCTATAAAGATATTTTGGAGAACCTTTAGCTAACTCATGATGCAATTAGCAGTACTCAGGCAAAGAGTCATCGTAACATCTATTGTATATAGCTTCATGGCCGTTAAACAACAAATATCCGCACAGGAAGGAACTTATTTTATCACAAAACAAGGAACGGTTTTTGATTCAATATTTTGGTTGATCAAAAACCTTAAAACATGGACAAAACTGAGAAATTACACCTGATGGAAAAGATACTTCGTGAGTTGGATGATGTGGCTAACAGCCAAACTTCATTATTGAAAAAAGTTGCCCAGCTTGAGGCCGAAAATATAAATCTTGGAAACAGGTTGCTTGAAAAAGAACTTCCGGAAATTCATTCAAAAACAGACGATGCTCTAAACACGGCAATAAAATTGCAGGCAGAATTTACAGAAGTGAAAGATAAATTCATTAAGGACAATAAACTTGATGAAGTGCTCCCCGAAGCAAAGTGATATTTATTTCTCCAGCTGAAAACAATGGAACCTGTTGCCCGAATCTTTAAGTTCCATTCCGGTACATCATCATTACCAATTGGCCGCGATGAAATGTTTGATGATTAAATACCTGGATCAGCATTTCATAACGCTTGCCCTATTGAACTTTTATTCAATCCGGGATGTAAAGGAAAAGAATCTTGCGGCATAAAGGGGGAAAGCATTGCCCGGCAAAGCGAAGTATGACTGCTTGTTGTAGTAAAATAAATAAGTCATTTACCATCGTACCTTCTGTCTCTTACCTCCCTGATTCCTTATTACCCCCTTGCTGCCTCCTTGCAGGCATCTTGCTGCGCCCGGCAACATGGCTGCTTTCAAACAGCCGGCATTTAGCAAGGAGTCAGCAAGAAAAGAGGAAATTTACGGTTGCATTTTTGGCGCGAGAGGGCGATCGGGGTGCCCGGGCGGAAGCAGAGGGAGGCGTGATTCCGGAAGTTGCGCTATGGCTTTATATGATAGATGCCGTTCTTAATGGCATAGATAGCCACCCCCTGCTGCTGTTGGCGTCCCCGCCAACAGCTCCATTTAGCTAATCATTAAAGTGCATTAGCCAACTAAATTCTTTGGCACCTGTTTCATAAAAATTTGCTGATGACCATTTGTATTCTTCCGGCGTCCTTGCCAAATTCCAATGAGGCTGACAAGGATTAAAATGTATATAATTTAGCTTTTGCCTGAAAAACTTTTCTGTC